>JBPCRH010000013.1:0-7732 GCA_050997075.1 Chthoniobacterales bacterium | reverse complement strand
TTCGCGGGCTGGTCGACTTTTTCGGTGGAGACAAACTTTTCGAATGGCGCGGCTGTAATGAGAAAAGCGGCCCTAAAGGAAGGTTCGTGACGGGGGAACACCTTCGCCAGCCCACGGAACGTGGGCACTACCCGACCATCTCCCTCGTCGGATGAAACAGAAAAATGTCGCCATCATTGGCGCGGGCCCGATCGGCTTGGACGCGGCGCTCGCCGCGGAAGCGCACGGCTATGACTTCACCGTCTATGAAGGCGGCGTCGTCGGTGACGCGGTCCGGCAATGGGGACACGTGCGGATGTTTTCGCCCTTCGCCATGAACTCTTCCGCCGCAGGTCGCGAGCGGCTGCGGAGCGCGGGTGTCCACCTGCCGGCGTCCGACTCCTTGCTCACGGGCGGAGCCTTTCGGGAGCGGTATCTCCAGCCGCTCGCGCGAACTTTCGGCGCGCAGGTGCAGGAGCAGACCCACGTCCTCGCGGTCGGCCGGGCGCGGCGCTTGAAAGGCGACTTCATCGGCGCGGCGGAACGCGGGACGGCGCCGTTTCGATTGCTGCTTCGCGATGCAGGCGGCGAGCGGGTCGCGGAAGCCAACATTGTCCTCGATTGCAGTGGCACCTACGGGCAGTCGAATTCGCTCGGCGAAGGCGGCATTCCTGTTCCCGGCGAAACCGCCTGCGCGGAAAGAATTCATTACGGCGTTCCGGACTTCGCGGAATCTACCGCCCAGCGCTTCCTCGTCGTCGGCGCGGGGCACTCTGCCGCTACGGTCGTGCGCGATCTCGCTCGTGGAGCGGGTGAGGTCACGTGGTTGATTCGCCGCCCGCGCGAGCTCCCGGCGGAGGAAGTGCCTAACGATCCCCTGCCGGAACGCGCCCGCCTCGCGGCGGCGGCGAACGACCTCGTGCGCAGCGGCCGCGTGCGCTTGCTCCGTGACGCGGTCATTGGCGCGCTCGAGCCCACCGGCAGCGGCGTCAAAGTGCACTGGCGTAATGCCGCGAGCGAGAAGGGTATTTTGGAGGTCGACGAGATCGTCGCCGCCACTGGTTTCCGCCCCGATCTCTCTCTCACGCGCGAGCTACAACTCCAGACCTGCTGGGCGACCGAAGGCACTTATCCCCTCGCCGCGTCATTGTTAGGCGAAGCCGGCGCTGATTGCCTGGCGACGCCCGTCTTCGGCGCCGAAACGCTCCTCCACCCCGAGCCCGGCTTCTTCACTCTTGGGATGAAAAGCTACGGGCGCGCTCCGAATTTTCTTCTCCGTACCGGTTACGAACAAGTCGCCTCTGTCTTCGCCTGGCTCGAAAAAAACACCGGGGCGCTGCTCACCAGATGACCCAGACGATCGCACTTTTCGGAGGCGTTTATTCGAATCACTTCGCGCTCGCCGCGCTTCTCGACGATGCCCCGCGCCGCGGCGCGACGAAGGTTTACTGCCTCGGCGATCTCGGCGCGTTCGGACCGCATCCGGACAAGGTCTTCCCACTCTTGCGCGAGGCGCAGATCCCGGTGGTGCAGGGCAATTATGACAACTCGGTCGGGAACGGGTTGGCCGATTGCCAGTGCGGTTACACCGATCCGAAGGACAATTACTTCGCCCGGATCTCTTACGATTACACTTTCCGCCACACCGCCCCGGAGAACAAAATCTGGATGCGCGATCTACCGAACGAACTCCGGTTCGAGCTCAACGGCCTCCGGGTTTTGCTCTGTCACGGCTCGCCCCGGAAGACGAACGAATTCCTCTGGCAAACCACCACCTCGGTCGCCTTTCTGGAAGGCCTTTGCGACGCGCACGACGCCGACATCATCGTTGGCACCCACACCGGCCTGCACTGGCATCGAGCCCTCCCGAGCCTTCGGCACTTCCTCAACTGCGGCGCGATCGGCCGGCCTGCGAACGACGGCGCGCAGCACGTTTGGTATGCACTGCTCTCGGTCGACGAGACGCGCCGCGTCACGGTTGAGTTCGTGCCCCTCGTCTACGACCACGAACGTCTCGCCGCGGAGATGCGCGCGGAAGCGTTGCCGGAAGAATTCGTCGCAACGATCGAGACCGGTTGGTGGACGACCTGCCTCGAAGTGCTCCCGATGAAGGAGCGCGCCCGCGGGATATTTTGATGCACTAAAACTCAGTCATCCCGAGCGCAGCCCGCGGCTGCGGGGCGGAGTCGAGGGATCCCGTGGAACCGCCGGGAAGCGTCGCCCCGAAATCTTCAAGATAACGCCCCGGGGTCCCTCGACTGCGCTGCGCTCTGCTCGGGATGACGGCGGGAGCTTCTCGACTGCGTCAGCTTCTCGTTAGGCGCGCGCGGTAGCTGACCCGCGCGAGGACGAGCGCGAGCATGCCCAGGCCGACGTAGATCGCAACCGTCGTGGTCGTCGCCCGTTGGTAGAAGCCGGCAAAATCCCAGAGCGGATGCGCGCCCCGGTCATTCACAACGACGTACCAGAAGCTGAGAAACCCGACGATAAAAGTCTTGGGATTCGAGCTGACAATTCCGAGCGCGGTGGCAGCCGTGGCGACAAAAAACATTCCACCGAGAAGCGCCCCGACGGCGAACGGCCCGCGCGGGAGCGTCCGCAAAAGCGCCGCCGCGCAGAAGAGCAGGCTGAGCAACAAAACGGAGCCCAGCTTCCACCAAACGTAATTTTCGCGCAGCCGCGGAATCGCGCGCAGGCTTGCGACGGTTCCGGCCCGGTCGTCACGCGTCGCGACATCGGCGATGACGATGGCAAGCGTGGCGAAGACCGCGGGCAGAGCCATCTCGAGCGGTGCCGCCAACGTCGCGATCGTACAGCCGACGAGCGCCACCAGCGCCAGCGGAAAGAGCGTGAAAGTAAGGAACGCGTCCATCCAGATCGCGCCGCCTAACGACCCCGCGCGCCCGCAGCGGCTCGCCCCCGCGACCACCCGCCGGCTGATCGGCTTGAACAAACTTTGCAGCTTCCCGATCCAGTTGCGGCTCGTCTTTTCCGACGCCGTCCCCGTCCGCGCCGGGTCGAAACGATGGAAAAACAAACCCGCGAGCGGGAGCAGCAGAAGCGGCGCGAGGATCGAGATGATGCGCGGCAAAATCCACCCGCGGGTCAGGGTGAGCCCGGTGAAATCGATCGGCGTTTTCGTGGGATCGAAGGGCGATGCCCCGATCGCGACGGAGTCGGTGTGCAGCGTTTGCTGCATTTGTTCGATCATGAAACCGAACCCGGTAAAGTCTAAACAGCGCATCCAATTCAACGACCCGTGAGTCGTTTCCTTCGCGACCACCAACCCGAACACGGCCATCCAGAAGAAGAAATAAACCACGTCGCCGAATTTGCCGGCGAGAAGCGGGATCGATTCGAAAAGCACCGCCACTGCCGAGACGAAGACGATCGCCGCCGGGGTGAGGAGCAGATATTGCTCGATGAAAACGAGCGGCTGAAAAGGCCCTTCGCCGCGGACCGCGAGCATCCCCATCGAGCTGAGCATGAAGCCGCCGAGGAAGGTGACGAGGAAGGCGAGGTTGCCGCAGAATTTCCCGACAAGGTATTCCCACGAACGCATCGGGGTGGAAGCGGCGACGAGGCCGCAGCGCGTGGTCAGGTCGCGCCGAATCGTGTTCGAGATGACGTAGTAACCGAAGAGGCCGATAAAAATCATCCCGACCGAGGCGGTGCCGAGGCCGATCGCGCCGGAAGTGTTAAGGGCGCGATGGCCGTTGATCTGCACGAGCGCGCGTCCGGTCGAAGGCGCCGGCACCCAGACGTAAGCGAAGGCGCTGAGGAGGAGAAAGACGATCACGGTCGAGACGCGCCGGAAGCGAATCCAGAAATCCGCGCGCACGATTGCGGCGATACGGACGAGCGACGCGTTCATCTTTCCGGATTCATGAGAAAGAGAAAGGCGTCTTCCAGCTCCGGCTCGACCGGGGTCGCGTCGAGCGCGGGCGCGGATCCGACAAAACGAATGTGCACGCCATCCGGTTTGCGCACCGCGCTCGAGATCTTGAGCGTCGTCCGCAATTGCTCGAACTGCTCCGAGGTCACGACGCTTCGCCAGACGTGACCGGTGCAGCTTCGCAACATCATTTCCGGCGTCGTTAGGCTGAGGAGCGCGCCCTCCTTCATGACCGCGATTTCGGTCGCGATCGACTCGATATCGGACACGATGTGGGTCGAAAGAATGACCAGTTTCCCAAAACCGATCTCCGATAAAACATTGCGAAAACGCACCCGCTCTTCCGGGTCGAGACCCGCGGTCGGCTCATCCACGATCACGAGTTCGGGGTCATTGATCAGTGCCTGAGCGATGCCGAGCCGCTGTTTCATCCCGCCGGAAAATCCTCCCACCGTTCGCTGCGCGACGCCATGCAGGTTCACGCTCTCGAGCATTTCGAGGACGCGCTTTTTCGAGCGCACGCCCTTGAGCGCGGCGAAATAGGTGAGGAACTCGAGCGCGGTCAGGTTGTCGTAAACGCCAAAATCCTGCGGGAGATAGCCGAGCGTGCGCCGCAGTTCGTTCGGCTGCTTCGCCACGTCGACCCCGCGAAACAAAATGCGCCCACTCGTCGGCCGGGTGATCGTCGCGATCATCTGCATGAGCGTGGTTTTACCGGCGCCGTTCGGGCCGAGCAGGCCGATCACGCCCGACTTCACCTCGAGCGAAAGCTCGCGAACGCCGAAATTTCCGGCGCGGAAACGTTTTGAAACATTCTCAATCGCGAGCATGCGGGACCATTGCCTAACGAATGCGGGAAGTCACGGCAAAGTGCGGGAGTTGCAGCCGACGACAAATTTGCGACCGTCTTATCTCAGCTATGAGACGAGAACTTTTGCTCGCGCCGTTTCTGGCCGTTGCGCTCTCGCTCACCCTCGGCGCCTGCGCGAAGAAGGAATCCGCCGCGGAACGCGAAGCTGAGATCAATCGCCGGGTGGACGAGCGCCTCGCGGCGGAGCACGCGGCGCAGGAAAAGGCGGAGCTCGATCAGCGCGCCGCCACCGTCGCTGAACGCGAGCGACATCTGGCTTCGCGGGAAGCTTTCTTCGCCACGATGACCGCTTCCCTTGCGGATGATTCGGCAGCGAATGGGAATTCGGTGCCAAGCGGCGTCGCGGATCCTTACTATGATCAGCGGGGAAGTTACGCGTCCGACAACAGTGCTCCCGCCGCTCCGACTGGCGCCGTCGTGCCTGGGAGTTACGAGTTCGAGCCGCGCCCGCAGATTCTCGACGACACCTACCTGCTCGACGATCCCTACTATTACTACGGCTCGACGTTTTCCACCGTCGCGCTGATCAACCAAAACACACGCATCGTGAATAGCCCGCGGCGCCCCGCGCGCACCGGAATGCACGGCCATCCCCGGCCCCGTCCCCCAGCGCCACGCCCGATCGGCCGCACGCCCCGGCCCAATCCGGGAATCAATCGCCAGCCAAGACCGCGGCCCGTGCGGCCGATCGCGAATCCACCGACGCCTCGAACTTCTCGAGCGGATTCAACTGCTCTCGTCGGCCGCGCCCGGCGGAACCCGCGCTGACTCTCTTCCGCGCGCGCTACCGGGGATCTTCCACCCAACTGGCGTGCTGCTAGCTCATCATCTGGCCAACCGATCCCAGAGCTTCGTCATAATCCTATGACGTTCCCGTTACCCGTCCTCTGGCTTGAAGGAACGAGAGCGATCGAATAGCCAAAAAGTTTCCAAGGACCGAAGATCGCAGATTGAGGCGAGGCAAGTCACGGCGCGGAATATACAGATTGACGACCGGCGGCGACGTGTTGCAGTAACGCGATGAAAAATTGCGCTTGCAGCAGAGCCCTGTCCTACCTGTCCGCCCTGCTGTTGCTGCCTCTGCTGAGCAGTTGTTCAATCATCCCGACGCGCTCCCACGCGGTGACTCGCGATCGCGCTTTTATTTCTTACTCCCCGCCCGCGGACAGCACGCAACTGCGCCTGGCCGTGAAAGATCTCATCGACATGAAGGGCCAAGTGACCAGTGCCGGCTCGGAGTATTTATCCAAGAACAGCCCCCCGGCCACGGAGGATGCAGCGTGCCTCGCCCTGGCCCGGGCTCGTGGCGTGCAGATTGTCGGGAAAACCAATCTGACCGAGTTCGCCGTGACGGTTTCCGGGACAAATCGCTATTTTGGGACGCCGGTGAATCGGCTGGACGGGAAACACAAATTCATCCCGGGAGGTTCGTCGAGCGGCTCGGCGGTAGCAGTCGCGGACGGGATGGCGGATATCTCCTTTGGCACGGACACGGGGGGTTCCATCCGGATTCCGGCTGCCTGCTGCGGCGTGTTTGGTTTGAAAACGACTTACGGCCTCGTTTCCACCAAAGGCGTCTTCCCTATCTCTCCAAAGCACCTCGATACCGTCGGACCCATGGCCAGAGACATCCCTCATTTGGTGCAGGGGATGGACTTATTGCAGGAAGGATTTGCCGCTCGCTACCGAAGCGCCGTGGCTGCGGCACCGTCCGCGCGCGGGATCAGGATCGGGCGGCTCTATCTCGATGACACCGACCCAGCGATCGACAAAGCGATTGACGACAAACTGGCCGCAAAGGGCTTTCGAGTCATCAGGCTCAGCGAGACGCTGAAAGCGAAATGGAAGCAGGCCGAAAAGGATGGAAGGACCATAGCTGTAGGTGACGCCTGGTTTCACGATCACCAGTACGCGGACAAGGGCGGAGTGAGCGCCACCACGAAGTTAGTCATCGCGGACGGCGCCGTGGAACATCCGGACAACTTTAAGGCGGCCTTAAAGCGGCAGTCGGCTTGGCAGCGTGAGTTGCGTCGGGTCTTTCGGAGTGTGGATTTTATCGCGCTGCCGACGATGCAGAGCCTGCCGCCGAGGTTCCCACCCTTCGACGCCTCGGTCGCTTTCGAGTTAGTGGTGTTCAACCTCCAAAACACCCTCGCGGTAAATTTTGCGGGCAATCCGGCGCTGGCAATTCCGGTCCCGATGCCAGTGAAGGAAGATACTCTTCCCATGGTCACAAGCCTGCAATTGATCGGACCGCGCCTGAGCGAGGCGCAGCTGTTGAACGCGGGACGCCTGCTCGAAACGAAGCGCTAGACGACAGGCGACGCTCTCTTCAATTCCTTGAAGATGCGCCCCTAACGAATACAGGAACCATGAACTCGTTACTTTTCCGCAAAGCGTCTATCTTAGCGACGGTCTTAGTTCTGAGTTGCGCGACGAGTTGGTCGCAATCGGCCGGCGAATTCATAAGGAAGGGCGACATCTCCGATGCGA
Organism: Chthoniobacterales bacterium; assembly: GCA_050997075.1. Taxonomy (GTDB): domain Bacteria; phylum Verrucomicrobiota; class Verrucomicrobiia; order Chthoniobacterales; family UBA10450; genus Palsa-1392. The sequence continues at coordinate 494 of JBPCRH010000013.1, read as the reverse complement.
GGTTTGACGGGGGCGCGGCGCTCCAATCCTATCTGGCGGCGGAAAAACTGGAGCCAAAAAACGTCGCGCTCCTGGTGCACATCTCGCGAGCCTATCGCTATTTGATGAGCGACACCGCGAAGACGTCGGAGAAACTCCGACTCGGCGCGCTTGCTGTGCGCTATGCGGAGCGGGCCGCCTCCCTGGGGCCGCGGGACGGGAATGCTCAACTGGCCGTGGCGATCAGCTACGGCAAGCTCCAGCCGCTGGTGAGTTCCGGCGAAAAGGTGCGGACGGCGCGCACGATCAAGAGCCAGGCGCAAAAGGCACTGCGGCTAGATCCGCGAAACGATTTAGCCTGGCATGTCCTGGGACGCTGGAACATGGGTTATGCCGAACTGACAGGACTGAAACGAAAGCTGGCGGAGATAACTTACGGCACGCTGCCGGCGCCCACTTCCGCCGCCGCGTCCAAGTGTTTCGAGCACGCTATCGCGCTAAACCCTGCGCGGGTC
>JBPCRH010000007.1:0-3946 GCA_050997075.1 Chthoniobacterales bacterium | reverse complement strand
CGGTTTTGCCGCTGCCGACGTCACCTTGGAGGCGCCGATTCATCGGGACGGTCGCGGCGAGGTCGTCGCGAATTTCTCCAAGCACGCGGCTTTGAGCATTTGTTAGGTGAAAAGGGAGAGCCTCCAGGAACCGGGCGAGTAACTTACCCTCGCCGCAATGCGCACCACCGCTGCGCGCCCGGGAACGCGCCCGACGCGCGGCGATCATCATCTGCATGGCAAGAAATTCCTCGTAGACGAGCGCGGCGCGCGCTTCGCCTAACGACTCCCAGCTTTCCGGGAAATGCATCTCGCGCAAGGTCACCCGCTCGGCGGCGTCGGTCTCATCGAGCAGTCGGTAAATGAGCGCGCGCAGGACGCGGGATGAGAGACCCTCGGTCGCCGGGTAAACCGGCGTGATCCGGCGGAAATGGATCGAAATTTCCTCGTCGTTCTCGATGATCTCGAACTCCGGATGTTCCAGGCAGAGCCGCTGACCGCGCAGCTTCGGCTTCCCGAAAACGACCAGCCGCTGCCCGCTTAAGATCATTTTCTGCACGTAGTGGACGTTGAACCAGCGGAGCACGAGCGGCTGACTGAGCGCGTGCGCCGCGCTCTCCTCGAGCGTGACCTCGAAGACTTTTTTCCAGCCACCGAAGCGTTTGATCTGAGTTTTAGTGACCTCGCCGCAGAGGCAGAGCGGCTGCTCGCTTTCCTGGCGTGGGAAGCCGATGAACTCGCGGCGGTCCTCGTGCCGGCGCGGGAAGTGATGCAGTAAATCGCCGGCGGTTTCGATCCCGAGCCGGCGCAGTGGGGTGAGGCGCGGGCGGGCGATCCAGTCGATTTCGCCTAACGAAGTGGCAAGGGGCAGCGACATTTTCTGGGCTAGGCTGGGACGGCGGCGCGGATCGCTTCGACCTGCATCTGTAAACGCTTTTCGCCCTGGTATTCGTCGGCGCTGATCCGAAACGCAACGTCCCACGGCGGGGCTGGCAGCGGATTTTCTGCGCCGCCGAAAAAGATTGCGCGGCGCACTGTCCCGTCCTGGCGCAGGCGAAGGGAAAGGTGCCGCTCTTTCAAGACCTGCGGAGCGACCACCGGCTCGACGTGACGTGCGAAGAAGAGCGGCTGCGGGTTGCCGTTGCCGAAGGGCTGGAGCAACTCGTGCCACTGCAGTAGATCCCAGTTTACTTCCGCGAGGGTAAGCTCGTGGTCGAGATGGAGGCGGGGCTCGAGCTCCTCCGGCCCGAGCAGTTCTGCGCAGATCGCGCTGAAGGCGGCGGCGAACGCGGGGAAATTTTCCTGCCGCAAGGTCAGGCCGGCCGCCATTTCGTGGCCGCCAAATTTTTCGAGCAAATGTCCGCAACGATTGAGCGCGGCAACGAGCGAGAACCCGGGAATGCTCCGCCCGCTCCCCTTCCCCACCCCGTCCGCGTCGAAGCCGATGACGAACGTGGGTCGGTGAAATTTGCGCGCGAGGCGCGAGGCGACAATGCCGAGCACGCCCGGATGCCAGCCGGGTTCGCCGAGGACAATCGCAGCGCCGGCGTCTGACTCGCGCGCGCGCAGGAGCGCTTCCGCGGCGCGGACGATATCGCGCTCAAGCGTTTGGCGTTCGCGATTCTGGACATCGAGCTCCGCGGCCAGGGTAGCGCTCTCCGCGGCGTCGGAACTGAGGAGAAGACGGAGCGCGCTTTCCGCGGTCGTTAGGCGACCGGCGGCGTTGAGACGCGGGCCGAGGCGAAAGCCGATATGCTCCGAAAGCACGGGCGGCCGCACGGCCGCGAGATCCATCAATTTCGCGAGGCCGGTAAGGCGGCGCGCCGCGAGTTCGCGCGCGCCGTGATGCACGAGGATGCGGTTCTCGCCTTGCAGCGGGACGATGTCGGCGACGGTCCCGAGCGCGACGAGATCGAGCCGGCGGCGCAGATCGAAGGCCGGCAGCGGCGAAGTCTTGAGCAAGGCGTGGCAGAGCTTGAAGACCAACCCGACGCTACAGAGGGAAGTAAACTCGTTAGGCGCGCTCGCCTTCGGATTAACGAGCGCGACGCAGGCGGGCCGTTCGGCTTTCGGCTCCCCCGCGAAGCCGAGGCCTCTTGGCGAAGGCTCGTGGTGATCGACGACGATGACGTCAACTCCCCGCGCCTGGAGCTCGGCGATCTCCGCGTTTGAAGAAGTGCCGCAATCGACCGCGATGAGAAGCTGTGGGTGATGCAGTTGGAGACAGCGCTCCACTCCCTCGCGGGTGAGGCCGTAGCCTTCCTCCATCCGCGAAGGCAGAAAAAACGCCGGCGTCGCGCCGTAGGCCACGAGCATTTCGTTGAGCAACGCGAGCGAGGTCACGCCGTCGACGTCGTAGTCGCCGTAAAGCACGATCCGCGCACGATCGGTGAGAGCTCGAAGGATGCGCTCCACCGCGGCGCGCATCTGCGGGATCAGGAACGGATCGCGCAGTCGCTTCAACGGCGGCCGGAGGAAAGCGGTCGCTTCTTCCGCGGTCGTGAGGCCGCGACGCTGGAGGAGAAGGCTGAGGCAAGGCGAGCCGCAGAGCTCGAGCGTCTCCAGATTCTCGGCCAGAATCCAGCGCGGGCTCGAGCGCACGCGGCAAGAAGCGCGCTCGGCGATGGGCGTCAGACCAGCTTCAGTTCGATCGGTTTGGCGCATAGTTCCGCGAAAGTTTGCAGCCCTTTCTTTTCGGCCGCGCCGAAGCTAAAGCGCAAGCAGTCGCGGAAATAAAACTCGGCGAATTCGCGCTCCGCCGGCGGCTCCGCCGCAATGAGCGCGTCGAGTCGGTCCAGGTTTTGCGCGGCGCGGTCGCGCAAAGCCTCGGCGATCGCGGTTTTCTCCGCGTAGTCGGGATGGATCAACCACAGCGCGTAAACAAAAGGTAGCCCGGTGCGCCGTTTCCATTCCGTGCCGAGATCGAGAATTTGGTGCGATTCGCCTGCCCCGCGTCGAAACGCGATCGCCTGGTCGCCGATGAAAAGCGCGCCGCGCGTGCCGCCGATTTTTCCTTCCGGCACAATCTGTAGATCCGGAAAAAGCACGCGGAGAAGATTGATCGACGTGGCCGACGCCGGGTCGCTGACGACTTCGCGGAGTTCGTTAGGCGGGAGATCGTGCGCCAGGATCACGCTGTGGACCGGTCCGTCGGAAGCGATCGCGAGGCCATCGACGACGAAGTAAATCGGGTGCCGGAGCAGCTCAAAACTGGAAACGAGTGCGACGTCGAGTGCGCCGGCGGCGAGCTTCCGGCAGAGCGCCGCGGGGTGATCGAACTCGACCGGGCCTTCCCAGCCATCAATGAGCGGCCGGGCGTTGAGATACTTAACGCAACCGAGCCGCGTCGCCACTTCAGGCGAGGAGGAGCTTGTCGGCCGCGCGCGCGGTGGAAGCGGAACGGGCGGCGGGCAGAGGATTGTAGTAGCTGTCGCGCTGCACTGGCTCGCGCCCCGCTTCGCGGATGACGCGCCGGAGCGACTCAACGGTTTGCGCCTGCGGCGTCTTCGCGCCGGCCATGTGGAAGATTTTTTCCTCCATGATCGTGCCGTGCAAATCGTCGACGCCGTAGGCGAGCGAGATCTGCGCGAGGGAGAGTCCCATGCTCACCCAGTAGGCAGTGAGATGATCGATGTTATCGAGGTAAATTCGGCTGACCGCGAGGTTGCGCAATTGATCGAAACCGGACGCGCCCGGGACGTGCGCAAGGATCGTCGTCTGGGGCTCGAAGGCGAAAGGAATGAAGCCGGTGAACCCGCCGGTTTCGTCCTGCAATTCGCGGAGCTGGCGCAGATGATCGACCCGCTGCTCCATCGTCTCGATGTGACCGTAAAGCATCGTGCAGGTGCTGCGCATGCCCATCTGGTGCCATGTGCGATGCACCTCCAGCCACTCGGCCGCACTCTCTTTGCCGCGGCAAAGTTCGTCGCGAACGGCGGCGTCGAAGATTTCCGCACCGCCGCCGGTG
>JBPCRH010000430.1:0-5209 GCA_050997075.1 Chthoniobacterales bacterium | reverse complement strand
CCTAACGACGGCGCGGCTCTGGCAGATCGTGAAGGCGTGCGCGCGGCGCTCCGGGTTGGAGACGAATATTTATCCGCATCTACTCCGGCACAGTTTCGCGACGCACTTGCTCAGCAATGGGGCGGATTTGCGCATCATCCAGGAGATGCTCGGGCACGCCGATATCTCGACGACGCAGGTTTATACCCATGTCGATCAACAGCGGCTGAAGGCGGTGCACCGGAAGTTTCACCCGCGCGGGTTGACATTTTTCTCTTCCCCCTACCCCTCCGAGGCGAGAAGCGGTAGTGTGGGGGTAGAAGCAAAGTCGAAAACGGCTATTTACTCGCAGAAGAGCGCGACCGAGGCGGTGTAGCCGTGCAGGTAACTCGCCTTCCCGATCGGGCCGATCTCGCCGTTGCAGAAAAAGCCCGCGCTCGCCAGCGGCCCGAAAATTTCCGCGAGCGTGTTCGCGTCGTGGTCGGGCACGCCGAAGAAATTGCGGCCTCGGCCGTTGCAGGAAAAGACGAGCGAAGCAAAGGGTTGACCCGGGCCCGCGCCCTCGCGCTGCGCGAGATCGACGAGGTCGTTGTGCGCGGTGAGCTTGTCGCGGAGCTGGTATTGCAATGTCTGGCCGGAGCGCGCGCGGGCACCGATCGCGACCGCGCCGGTATCGGGATCAGCGCCTAACAAGTTGCGCACGAGAAAATCACCGCGCTTGAGGTCGGCGACATACTCGGAGGCAGCGAGCCCGGCGAAGAGGTTGCCGCGGGCGCGCTCTTTTTCGTCGTCGGAGAGGGCATTAAAAGTTTCGCTCAAGACCTGGTAGGCCGGCCGCGAGCCCATGGTGAAAACGAGATTTTCTTCGGCGCGGGTGATCGTGAAGGGTTCGCCGACGGGCTTGCAGCCCTGGCTCACAATCGTGCGCACGGTCGAGCCCTTAATCGCGAGCGCGAGGACGGCGGCGTCCGTCGCCTGGCCGTCGAGCAGTAAAACGTGTTCGCCTTTTTCGCGACCCCCGCTGGAGAGCCCGCCGATGCTCGGGGCGTCTGGGTAAGCGAGGTTCCATTCTGCGAGCCAGCCTTCGAGGCCTTCCACGAATGGGTTCGCGAGGATGATCCAGGTGTCGACCTCGTCCGCGGCGATACCGGTCTCGCGCGTCCAATACGCCGGCCCGGTCGCGGCCTCGATCTGCGCGGTGCTGATCAATACCGGGCTGAGCGTGGTGTGCGGCAGCCTAACGAGAAGGAGCGACATGCCGGAGGCGCCTTCCGCTTCCTTCCAAGTGCCGATGAGGCCCGCGCCAATCGTGCCGACGAGGAGCGGGATGCGACCGTGCAGGCGAATGAGATCGAGCACTTCCTCGATCTGCGGGAGCCAGTCCGCGGAGACAAAAAGAAAGCCCACGGTCGGCTGGCCGCCACAGTCGGCGAGGGCTTGGGCCGCGGCTTCGATGACTTTTTGTTCCTCGAACGGCCCGAGCAAGATTCGGGAGCCCGCGCACGCTTGCATGGGAGGAGATCGTCGATGCAGGGGGAAAAGTCGAGCAAGCTTCGCCGCGAGCCGCCGGGTCGGGTCGCGGTTCGCGGGCTCGGATTTTAATGCGAAACTGCGCGATGAAGAAGTTCCTCGCCGTCGTGGTCGCGGCGCTCGTGATCGCGCTGGCCCTCTGGGTGGCGTTGCGGGTGCAGCAGGCCAACCGGCAGATGCAGGTGAGCGAGCTGCTCCCGAAGACGACGATCCTCCTCGCCGAAGTGCCGGATCTCAAACGGACGCGCACGGAATGGCGCGCGAGCGATCTTTACGCGCTCTGGCATGAGCCGGCGCTCCAAGCCTGGCTGGAAAAACCGCTCGCCGAACTCCGCCAGCGCCGCGGGAATTGGAGCGACGCGGAGCATTTTTTGCAGCTTGACCCGACGAATCTTTTTCTCGCGCTTGCTTCCCTGGAAAACAACGAGCCGCGCTTTATGGTCGGTTTTCATTTTGGAAAATCGGAGGCGGAAGTGCGCCGCTTCATCGAGAGCCGCGAAGCACCCTGGCTGGCGAAGTCCGGCTCCTCGAAACGCGAAATTATTAACTACCAGGAGCACCAGATTGAGACGGTGAACGCTGGACGTTTCGCGCTCGCGACGGTCTTCGATCGGAATTGGTTTTTCGCCTCGAATCATCTCGCGACGCTGAAGACGCTGCTTGATCGCGCCGATCGGCGGACGCCGGGTGCGGCCAGCGACGCGCTACGGGAAAGCGACGTCTTTCAATCCGCGACTAAGCAGTTGCCGAAGGATTTCGCGGGGATGTTCTTCGTCGATCCGCGACCTTCTATCGAGAAACTGATGCCGCTTCTGGCGATGACGGGACAGACGGCGGCGACCAGCCGCATCCAGCAATTTCAGAAGATCCGCACGGTCGCGGGCGCGCTCGGTTTCGACCATGGAAAAATGCGCGAGACCCTTTTCGTCGCGATGCCGCAACAGCATCCTGAGGAGAAACTGACACGGCCCGGATTGTCGAACGCGGGGAAGGATACTTTTCTGTATTCGGCTTCACTCGGGAGCTGGCCCGAGGCTTGGGCGGCGACGACAAACGACCCCGTCGGGCAGGCAATGCCGGCAGTCATCCAGAACGTGCTCGCCGCGTTCGCGCGCGGCGGCGTTTCGCGAGAGGATCTTGGTCGGGCCTTCGGTGACGAGGTTGAGCTTGTCGGCGAATGGCCGGAAAATGCGCATTGGCCGCAGGTGGTCCTGATGCTTCCGGTGAAAGACGTGGCCCGCGCGCAGAAGGCGATGGGCGCGCTCGATCTGAGTGCGTTACTCGGGTCGGAATGGACGCGCACGGAGAAGGAGGGAGTGAGCTTCTTCAGTATGAACGCGATCGGGGGCGTCGTGCCGATTCATCCGACGATCGCGCTCTCCAACCGGATGCTCCTGGCCGCGTCGGATCCAGCCGCAGCCGAAGCCGTCATCCTGCCGCAACCGGCCAAGGCCGCGGATAGCCTGCAAAAAACCGCGGCTTTCCAAGAAGCCCAAGCGCGAGTTGGCGCCGCGCAGACCGCGTTTAACTACCTCGACACCCGTCTGATTTTCGAGCGGACCGACGCCGCGCTGCGTCCGCTGCTGTTGATGAGCGCGACGTTTTATCCCGCGCTTGGGAAGAAGGTCGACGTGTCCAAGATTCCGCCCGCGGACGTGATCGCGAAACATCTTTCGCCGATTGTGATGTCGCAGCGTTACACCGGTGGCGGGTATGTCACGGAGTCGATTGGCCCGGTGACATTTACAGAAGCAACCTTGGGCTTGGGAACCGCGTTCGCAGCCGGGTATGTTTATTACGCGCACGGTTTCGGCGGTTTGGTTCGGCCGGTCGCGCCGGCGGCGACGCCATCGCCTCCCTAGAAAGATTCAGGCAACCCTCGCGCTTCGCAGAGCGAAGCGTCTACAGGGGACGGAGCGGGACGTTTTGCCCCGCCGCGGACACAGGAAAACCGCGACCTTCGCAAAAACCACGCAAGAATGAGAAAACTGCTGCGATTTCGCCGGGATATGTTATTCTCTGCGGCCTATGGCCATCCTTAAAAAGAACGCATTCTCACGCCGTGTGCCTGATCTTGTTACCGAAGAGCTGGTTGCGGTGCTTTCCCGCCGGACCTCCTTCGAATTCAAACAACTCTTCGAGATTCTGCATGAAAACCTGCGCGCCCGGAATGCGGCCAGCGGTGGCGAAGAAATGCTCCGTCTTCGTGCCTACGAGAAGCTCCAGAATCTGGTCGCTCGCGGGATGGTGAAGAAGACGGCCAAGAAATACAAAGGTCTTCCCTCGGCCTTGGCGAAGGCTTTGATCCCGCCGACGGCGCATCTGCCGGCTGCCGCTGCCGCGCGGAATGCCGCGGCCGCACGCACCGCCGCCGCCGCCCGGTCGGCCGCGTAGGCGCAGCGTCCTCCGCCAGCCGCGGCCTGCGGCATTAAAGGATGATCAGCGAATACATTCCAGTTCTCTTGCAGATCGTGGTCGCAGTGGGCTTCGCCGCCGGGGCCCTGATCGTGTCCGTGCTCCTCGGGAAGAGCGGGTTGCGCACGCGGACCAAAGACACCGCCTACGAATGCGGGATGATCGCGCAAGGCGAAGCGCAGCCGCGCTTCAGCGTGAAGTTCTATCTCGTGGCGATGCTCTTCATCCTGTTCGATCTCGAGATCGTCTTCATGTATCCGTGGGCGGTGGTTTATCGCGAAGCGATCGTGCAGAGCCACGTGATCCTTTGGAGCATGCTTGGGTTTGTCTCGATCCTGATGGTCGGCTACGTCTACGCGCTGAAAAAAGGCGCGCTCGACTGGAAAAAATAGCGGCCTCGCCCGTGCAGAACGCCCAGAGTCCCCACGCGAAAAGCGCGAGAAAAAGGATCGACCAGACGGCGACGGCGGCGTGCCAGAAACGGTTCGCGCGCGCGCCACGGGCTAGATCCGGGACTTCATCGACAGCCCCCAGCCGACCACGAGGCAGTCGGCCCGCAACGACAAGGAACTAAAACTTCTCCCAGATTTCTCATTCCCGGCCCCCCCGGCAAGTGTCGCGCGACAGCGCCTGGAGATACGGAATTTTGGGGTTCGCCGTCGAGCCGGAAAATCTCCCGGAAGCGGTCCCTTTCCTACTTGCGCCGCCCCCGGGGAGCGCCTTATAGCTACCGTCCATGGTTCATCATATCGGGCTCTACAAGCTGAAGTCGCATGTTACCCCGGAGGACACTGAGGAGATGATGATGAACGCCCGGATGCAGCTTCTCAAGATCGACGAAGTCCTGAGCATCAAGTGCGGCAAACGCATCGGCAACACCGTGCCCTGGCCTTTTTTTATCGCGATCGATTTCGAGTCGATGGATAGGCAGGCCGTATTTCGCGAAGACCCGATTTACATCAAATTTGTCGAGGAAATCATCAAGCCGATGACCTCGGAATATCTCGCGCTCGATTACGAGATGGACCCGGGCAAGGACGTCAACCTTTTCTAAAGTAAGGAATAGGGGGACTTCGGCGGCGAGTCGCTGAAGCCTTTCGAGCTTCGGGTGTCGGGCTTCGGATTTTCCCCACATGCATTTCGCCTATCTCTACTCGCGGTATCCGGTCGTCTCGCAGACTTTTTGCGACACGGAAATGCTCGCGCTCGAGCGCCGCGGTTGCTCCTTCGAGATCGGCTCGATTCATCCGCCGCAGACCAGCCTGCGCCACGAGCACGCCGCGCG
>JBPCRH010000423.1:0-4230 GCA_050997075.1 Chthoniobacterales bacterium | reverse complement strand
GATCTGCACAACCGAGGGTGAGCAGCGCTTCATGAAGCGCTATGGCAACAGCGTGATTCGGAACGGCTCGGGGAAAGAGAACCGCGTCTAGAAACGGAAACGGCGGAGTCTTGAAACTCCGCCGTCTCGAATTCTGATTTAGCGCGGGCGCCTAACGAGGCCGGCGCGGGCCTCGGTCACCAACGCGATCACAGTCGCGATTTCCGCCAAGATCACCCTGAGGGCGGTAGTCGTCGCCGGCAGCTACACCTGCTGGCTCGGGTTCACCCGACTGGCCGGTCTCGGTCTCAGCGCGCTCTTTCAGCGCAGCTTTGCGGCTGAGTTTCACGCGGCCTTTGTCGTCGATCCCGATGCATTTGACCCAGATCATCTCGCCGATCTTCGCGACGTCTTCGGTGCGGTTGACGCGGAAATCCGCGAGCTCGGAGACATGCACGAGGCCGTCTTTGCCCGGGAACACCTCGACAAACGCGCCGAACTCTTTGATCGAGACAACGCGACCGTGATACATCGAGTCGATCTCGATTTCCTTGGTCATGCCGCCGATGATTTCCTTCGCGCGCGCCATCGATTCGCCGCTCGTGGCGTAGATGTGCACGGAACCGTCGTCTTCGATGTTAATCTCCGCGCCGGTCTCGGCCACGATGCCCTTGATCGTCTTCCCGCCCGGTCCGATGAGCGCGCCGATTTTCTCGGGGTTAATCTTAAGGGTCTCGATGCGCGGCGCGTATTTGCTGAGCGACTCGCGCGGTTTGTCGAGCGCTTCGGCCATGATCGCGAGGATTTTCGTGCGCGCGTCTTTCGCGCGGCCGATCGCTTCGCCGAGGATTTTGTGGCTCACACCCGGAAGTTTGAGGTCGAGCTGGAAACCGGTGACGCCATCTTTAGTGCCACAAAGTTTGAAGTCCATGTCGCCGAAGTGATCTTCGGAACCGATGATGTCGGTCAGCAGATTGTAGCGTTTCAGGTTGCCGTTCTCGTCATTCTCGGTGACGAGGCCGACGGAAATACCGGCGACCGGCGTCTTAATCGGGACGCCCGCATCCATGAGCGCGAGCATGCCGGAGCAAACGCTCGCCATCGAGGTGGAGCCGTTCGATTCCATCACTTCGCTGACCACGCGGATGGCGTAGCGGAAGTCTTCTTGACTCGGGACAACGGGCTCAACGGAACGTTCCGCCAAGGCGCCATGCCCGATCTCGCGGCGACTCGCGCCACCGAAGCGGCCGGTCTCGCCGACGCTGAACGGCGGGAAATTATAATGAAGCAGGAAACGCTTGGAGGTTTCGCCGCCACCGTAGGCGTCGATGTTTTGCGCTTCTTCGATCGGCGCGAGGGTGGCGAGCGCCATCGCCTGAGTTTCGCCGCGCTGGAAAATCGCCGAACCGTGAGCGCGCGGGAGCACGCCGACTTCGCAGGTGATCTTGCGCAGATCGTCGTAGCCGCGGCCGTCGACGCGCTTTTGCTTGTCGAGGATGTTGCTGCGGAAGGACTTCTTCTGGATGTAATCGAAGGCTTGGTTGATCGCAAACTTGTCCGAGTCCGGAAATTTCTCGAGGACCGCAGCTTTCACTTCTTCGCGCAATCCGCCGACCGCTTTACTCCGGGCGACTTTGCCGTCGGTGTAGAGAGCGGCTTCGATCCGGTCGCCGGCGACGCGGTCAGCGATCTCGAGGATCTCCGGCTTCACTTCCATGAGCGGCATTTCGCGTTTCGGCTTGCCAACCTGGGTGGCCAGTTCTTTCTGCGCGCGGATCATTTCCTTGGCGTGGCCATGAGCGAACTCGAGCGACTTCACGAAGTCTTCTTCGGGCAGCTCGTCGGCCGCGCCTTCGATCATGATGACGTCGTTTTCCGTGCCGACGTAAACGAGATCGAGATCACTCATCTCGCGCTCTTCGTGGGTCGGGTTGGCGACGAACTCGCCATTCACGCGACCGACGCGGACGGCGCCGATCGGGCCGTTGAAGGGAATGTCAGAAACAGTGAGCGCGGCGGAGGCGCCGTTGATCGCGAGGATATCGGGATCATTCACGCCATCGGCGCTGAGCAGGATCGAGATGATCTGCGTGTCGTAAAGATAACCGGCCGGGAACAACGGCCGCAGCGGCCGATCGGTCATGCGCGAGGTGAGCGTTTCTTTTTCGCTCGGGCGCCCTTCGCGTTTGAAATAACCGCCCGGGAATTTGCCGACGGCCGCGGCTTTTTCGCGATAATCAACGGTGAGCGGAAACCAGTCCTGCCCTTCCTTCGTGGAGGTGGCCGAGACGGCGCTGGTGAAGACGATCGTCTCCCCGCAACTGACGATGACGGAGCCGTCCGCGAGCTTGGCAATCTTGCCGGTTTCGATGGTGATCTGCGTGGACCCGATTTGGGCCGTGACCTTGTTGTGCATATGGATTTCTAGCGATGCGAAATCCAAGCCGGTCACCCTGATTGTAGGTTTTAAACCCGTGCTGCGACGGGACTAAAACCTAAACTCAAGGTAAACGATCGGCTTGGACCGCGGGTTTGGTTTTGGTGTGGACGCTATGACTCAAGCGGGACGCGAGAAACGCGAGCCGGCGCCAGAGATCGAAACGAGGTGCGGAGTTATTTCCGCAGGTTGAGTTTCCCGATCACGCTCTTATAGCGGTCATTTTTCGACCGGCTGAGGTAATCGAGAAGGCTCCGGCGCGTGGCGACCATTTTGAGGAGGCCGCGGCGCGAGGAGTGATCCTTGGCGTGACTCTTGAGGTGTTCCGTAAGCTGCGTGATCCGACGGGTGAGGAGCGCCACCTGGACGTCCGCGCTGCCGGTATCTTTATCGTGGAGCTGGAACTCCTTCATGTCTTTCGTGTCACTGCTTTCTGCCATAAACGAGCGGCCAGTGTAGATGAACTTCCCGCTTTGGCAAGTGCGGGCGACTCCGCGAAGCAGGTCATCCCGAGCGAAGCCGAGGGATCCCGTCGAAGCACGGTGAAGCTCCGGCGCGCGATCTCCGGCGCGCGGGCATATTGGAACCATGCCTGCACCGCAACTCGACGGGATCCCTCGACTGCGCCCGCGTCCGCGGGGCTTCGCTCGGGATGACGATGCGCCGGAAAGCAACTTGCGCCGAGACGGTCCCGGGGGTTAGGTCTCGTCCCGTTTCAATGCCTCGTGGTGTAATGGTAGCACGAGAGATTCTGGATCTCTTTGTCAAGGTTCGAGTCCTTGCGAGGCAGCCACCGCGAGGGGTGCTTTGGTTCCTCCGCTTGAGCCGCGCCCGAGACGAATGTCCGGTGAGCCGGGCATTCTGGCTCGTTGCGGCAACGGACGCCGCCCACACACTCTGTTATCCCGAGCGCGAAGGAGCGGCCGCTTCTCGCGCGCGCTTTTCGCGAAAGAAATTCTGCAGCAGCTGTGCGCACTCTTCGCGTAACACCCCGGAAGTAATGTCGCACTGGTGATTCAGCGACGGGTTCTGCAGGAGATTAAGCAATCCTCCGGCCGCGCCGCCGCGCGGATCGGCGCAACCAAAAATCACCCGGCGCACGCGCACGTGCACGAGCGCGCCGGCACACATCGGGCACGGTTCTTTGGTGACGTAAAGTTCGCAATCGTTCAGCCGCCAATCGCCGACCGCAGCTTCCGCCTGGGTGAGCGCGAGCATCTCAGCGTGCGCCGTGGCGTCCTTCAGGAGTTCTACCTGGTTAAACGCCCGGGCGATAATTCTTCCCGCGCGCACCACGACCGCTCCAATCGGCACCTCTTCCGCTGCGTAGGCGCGCGCAGCCTGGCGGAGTGCTTCGCTCATGAAATAAGCGTCGCTTTGCAGATCGATGATCGATTCCATTTTTTATGTCCGCAAATTTTGAAAAATCTCTGCGGCATCGCTAATGAACGGGAAGATGCCGCCGAAAAAAGAGAAATTTCATTTCATCCGTTCCTGGGGCCCACTCTTCGCCCAGAGTTTCAATGACTGGATGGAAGATCGCGCCCTGCGCTTCAGCGCGGCGCTCGCTTATTACTCGATCTTTGCGATGGCCCCACTGGTCATCATCGCGATCTCGGTCGCGGGGCTGATCTTCGGCCAGGAAGCGGCGCGCGGGCAGGTCTATCAGCAGATCGAGTGGCTCCTCGGGCCGAAGGGCGCGGAGCAAATCCAATCGCTCATCCAGGCTTCGAGCGATCCGCACCAGAGTGTGCTCGCGACCGCGATCGGGGTGGCGGCCCTGCTCATCGGCGCCTCCGGCGTTTTCGGTCAAT
>JBPCRH010000396.1:0-5187 GCA_050997075.1 Chthoniobacterales bacterium | reverse complement strand
GTGCAGCGCCGGGACGGGAACTTCCCAGTTGCTCGACGGGATCCCTCGGCTGCGCTGCGCTCCGCTCGGGATGACGGCGGAGCGACAATTCGCCTAATGACTGCCGTTTCCCACGGGCGTCTCCAGATCGTAGATTTTTCCCCAACGTCCCTCCGCCACCACCGCGGCCGCGCCGCGCCAGGGTTGCGCGCTCGCAGCGTAGGCGCGCTGTTCTTCATCGCCCCAGAAAAGGTAGCGCGTCTCGAGCGCGCGCGCCCGCTCCCGCCAGTCAGGCGCGCCGAGCATGAACGCTTTCAACTGCTGCTCGACCGGCGCGTAATCGAACCCCTGCGTCCAGAGGTGCCCGGGATAGCCGAGCACGGTCTTGCGGCCGTCGAGGAGGAGGAGGTGATTGTAGGTCGGGAACGCGGCGAAGCGTTCTTTGATCGGGATCTTGCGCACGGCCGCGGCGACGCTGTTGAGATCGAGCCGATTCGCGATGTCGAACCCGGGCGAGCCGACGATGAGCCCGCCGATCAGGCAGACGAACCCGGAGGCGAAAAGGAGGAAGCACACGCCCGCGCGGATCGGCCAGAGCCAGGGCGCGATCAGGTCGCGCCAGAGAAAGGGGAGAACAATGAAGTAGGCCCAAATGATGAGCTTGGTGTTGTCCCAGCCCCAGGGCGCGGTCTTGACGAAAATCGCGAAAAGAAAAATCGCCGCCGCCGGCAGCACGAAGGCGAAGGTATCGGGAACGGCGCCGCGTAACGGCCGCAATATTTTGAGCGTTTGCCAGCTGAGGAAAGCGACAAGCGCGAGAAGTAGGCCATCAATCCAGACCGGAAGATTCCTCACCGCAAAACCGCTATGCTCCGCCAGCACGAAGAGGGCGAAGATCAGGACTATGCTGAACGGAGGAAGGAGCAGCAGCAGGCGGGCTTTCAAGTTGCGGCCTTCCGCCGCTACCTTCCATTTCTGCCAGCCGACCAGGCCGACGAGCGCGAGCACGAGCGGCAGGAGGATGCCGAAGTTGACCAGCCAGAAGCCGGGGATCGAGCTGGAAAACGAGGGATCCGACTGAAGCCAGCCGGGCGCCCAGGAGAGGATCGATTTCGCGCCGAAGTGATCGGTGATGAGGTAAACCAGCCCGGTCGCAGGGAGGAAGGCCGCGGCCAAAAGGATCGCGATCTGTTTGCGCATCGTGGGCGTGCCGATGACGAGCCAGCAGCCGAGCACGGCGGAGAGCGCGAGGAAAGTGTGCACGTGAAAGAGCGGCAGGGTGGCGTAAAGCGACCACTCGACCCACCAGGGGATGAGCCCGCGCGCGGCGGCGGGTGCGGATTCGTTAGGCGGTTCCGGAAAATATTTCCGGCGCCAATGCAGCAGCAGTAAAAGACCCGCCGGGATCGCGTAGAGCAGTCCGCGCTGGGTCACGAACATGGTCAGCGGAATGCTTTTCCAGGCGATCCCCTCCCCCTGGTAATCGATGAATTTCCACGTCTGAAAAAAGTGGTAGCCGGCGAACCCGCCATTGCAGAGAAACCCGGCAACGCCGAAAGGGCCGCCCCAACGGTAGAAGCCGTAAAAGGTCGCGAGCGAGCCGAGCAACCCCGCCCAGACGAGCCCGTGGATGACGTCGAGATGCGCGAGAAGAAGAAGGGCGTTGAAGAGGTCGGTCCCGGCCGGGTAACGGAGCTTGCTGAAGACGTAAATCGGGTTGTCCGGCCAGAGGTCGGCACCGTTCGCGAAGTAATTGATGTAGGTCAGGTGCAGCCCGAGATCGCCAAGATTGTTCGGGCACTGGATCTTGAGATTTGCGCCATCGATGTAGAGGAGCCAGCAAAACGAGCGCAGCGCGAAAAGCGCGAAGAGCACGCCGACGATCCAACCCCAGAAATGCCAGACTGGCCGCTCCCGCCCGGACGTAACGAGCGGCGGCAACCCCGCCTTGCGCCGCGCCCGCTTCGATCTCGGCTCGTCCGGTTTTAGTGCCTCAACGACGCGCTGCCGTCGCGGCGCAAAACGCGAGCTCCCGATCCACGCTACCAACGCCGCCGCTCCACCGGCGATCAAGGCCAATTCCGCAAAGCCCGAATCGAGCCCGCCCGCGAGCATCCCGAGCAACAGGCCCGCGACCGTCGCGACATTAACGAAGGTCAGC
This sequence comes from Chthoniobacterales bacterium, assembly GCA_050997075.1. Lineage (GTDB taxonomy): Bacteria > Verrucomicrobiota > Verrucomicrobiia > Chthoniobacterales > UBA10450 > Palsa-1392. Next base: position 3,047 of record JBPCRH010000396.1, on the reverse strand, counting down.
CCGGCCGAGAGCGGCTTCATCGCAAGGGCGCAGCGGGCGCGGGCTCGGGCTTGCCCACGAAACCCGGCACCACTCCCCGCATGATTTTGCCGAAGGTTTTGGTGTTTAGATAGAGCTTCGACGGGTCTTGGTAGGGCCGGATCGTAAGCGGCGCGGTGAAGTAACTCTCGTGCAGCTTCTTCTCCACTTCCGCGATCCGATCCTCCTGCACGAGGAGGAAATCCGCATCCATTTTCCCCGGAGAGTTATCGTGCTCGTAGTAGCCGACATTCGGGAAATCGCCGAGGAGCCACGGGAAAGGATAAGTGCTCGTGCGAATGAGATGACCGACCATGCTGTAGTAAGTCGGATCCCGTCCCGCGAGCTTCATCACGGGGCCGGTCAGGCGGTAGATGTCGTTATAAGTCTGGACGTAGACATAGGGCTCGGTCTCGGTCGTGCAGGCGAAGTAGTTCAGATAAATCGCGAGCACGAGCGACATCAGGAGCGCAAGCCCCGCGGCCGCCATTTGCGTGGCGCGCGTGGTTGCTTCCGAGAGCTTGAGGGAGCCCCCCGCGAGATAGCCGAGACCGCCGCCGAGAAGCGCAAAACCAAGGGCCACGCCGAAGAGGCGCTGGCCCATTTCCCCACAGGTCGGGCTGGTCGAGGACGCAGCCAGCATGACTTTAAAAGCCGCGCCGAGGTAGTGCGGCAAGGAGCAGAAACCGCGCACTGCCGAGGGCTGGAAAAGATAACTGGCGAGAACCCCAACGCCCAAACCGAGCACCGCCCCGCCAGCCAAGCAGAACGCCTTCCGCGGAATTCGCACCGCCGCCGCGCCCGCGGCGAAAACGAAGAGAAACGGCCAGACGATGCTGATGATGCACCAGGGCGTTTTATAGTTGACGATGCTATACGCCGCCAGCACTCCGACGCCGTAAATCGCGAGATAGCGGATGACGAAGTTCCGGAAGAACTGACAGGCCAGGCAGAGAGTTAGTCCTATCAGGACCGGCCATTCATAGCGGACGATCAACTCAAACCAGTAAGGCCACGGCTTTTCATGTCCGTTCCCTTTCGAGCCGGTCTGGTACCAGGTCGCAAAAGTCTCATAGAGCCCGCGCAGCCCGGGCAGGTTCAAGAACGTTCCCGAGTAAAAAAACACGATCAGCCCCAGCGCCGCCGCGATCATCATCGCGAGATCGGCCAGGTGCCACTGGCGCGGAGCCCGCTTCAGGTCGGGCAACGGGGTGAGCAAATGCGAAATCCAGAGCACGCCCGCCGCGATCGCCGCGCACCCGATGTGAATGATGTAAGTCTCCTTCGTCAGGATCATGCCCGCCGTTCCCATCCCGGCGCACCAAAGGTAGCCGCGCGTCCCCCGTTTCCAGAGCCCGACGAGCTCGAGGACGAAGAGCATCGAGAAGAGCAAGAGCCAGACTTCGTGGATGGCGTAGCGCCCGTAAAAGATGAACCCGGGCGAGACCGCCATCGCCGCCGCCGCGATCCGGCTCACCTTCCGCCCGACAAACGGCTCGAAGCGCAGCGTCACCCAGAGGGCGCCGATGCTCGCCAGCACGACCGGGAGCCGGAGGGCCCAGATGTGCCGCCCGAAAAGCGTCTGAGTTAAAAAGAGGACATAAAAATGAAACGGCCCGTGATAATTCGTCGGGTCGTAGCGGTAGAAGCCGGTCCGCCGCATCTGATCGACGAACCAGCCGTTGATCCCCTCGTCGAAATGCGGGGGCTTCATGCTCAGGAGGAGGAAGCGGAGGAACGTCCCGAGCGCGAGAATCAACCACGGCGTCCAGTCGATCCGCCTGAGGCGTTCCCCGAGGGAGAGCGGCTCGGGCGCGGCAATTTCTCCTCGCGCGCTCTCGGCTCCGCTGCTAGGTAGCGCGTCGATGCGCATCTTGGTTACGGGCGGCTGTGGCTTCATCGGGAGTAACTTTATTCGTTACATTCTCGAACATTACAAGCCGACCTTGGTCACGAATGTCGACGCCCTCACCTACGCCGGAAACCTCGCCAACCTCGACGGCGTAGTCGAGGAACACGGCGAGCGCTACGGGTTTTTCGAGGCCGACATCGCCAATGCCGACCAGATGGACACGCTCCTGACCGAGGAGAACTTCTTCGCGGTGGTCAATTTCGCGGTGGAATCGCACGTCGACCGGAGCATCAACGACCCGCAGAATTTCATCCACACGAACATCGTCGGCACCAGCGTGCTCCTCGACGCCGCCCGCCGCCACGGGGTGAAACGCTTCCTCCAGGTCTCGACCGACGAAGTTTACGGTTCGTTAGGCGAGAGCGGCCGCTTCACCGAGCAGTCGCCGCTCGAGCCGAGCTCGCCCTATTCCGCGAGCAAGGCCAGCGCCGATCTTCTCGCCCTCGCCTGCCAGCACACCTTCGGGCAGGAAGTCGTCGTCACCCGCTGCTCGAACAACTACGGGCCCTACCAGTTCCCGGAAAAATTGATCCCGCTTATGATCGTGAAGGCGCTCCGCGACGAGCCGCTCCCGGTCTACGGCGATGGCCTGAACGTGCGCGACTGGATCCACGTCGAGGATCATTGCGCCGGGATTATCGCCGCGCTCTTCGAGGGGAAACCGGGCGCGGTCTATAATTTCGGCGGCGATAGCGAGATGGCGAACATCGAAACCGTGCAGTGGATCCTTTCCTCGTTAGGCAAACCCGAAAGTCTCATCAGCTACGTCACCGACCGTCTCGGGCACGATCGCCGTTACGCCATCGACTCTTCCTTCGCGCAACGCGAGCTCGGCTGGAAGCCGCTCCACTCTTTCCGTGAAGGACTAAGCGGGACGATCGATTGGTATCTTAAAAATCGCGCCTGGTGGGAGCCGCTCCTCGAGCGGACCGGCCGTTACTAGCGGTGGGATTTCGCATGCCGGCCGCGTCCGAACCTTTACGCATCTGGTGCAACTTCCCCTTCTACCACGATCTCCAGCAAGAGCTGCGCGCAGACACCGGCGAGCATCAGCTCACGATCGTTGAGCCCTCCGTTAAGGCGCCCACGGCGGGTGCACCCATGCCCGACATTCTCC
>JBPCRH010000356.1:0-4006 GCA_050997075.1 Chthoniobacterales bacterium | reverse complement strand
GCCTTCCGCGCGCGGCTCGCGGAGATTCGTGAAAAGATCGACGCGCTGCTCGCGACTGCGGATCAGGGACGGATCTTTCGGGAAGGCGTGCGCGTGGTGATTTACGGCGCGACGAACGCGGGCAAATCAAGCCTGCTCAACCGGCTCCTCGGGTTTCCGCGCGCGATCGTGAGCGAGATTCCCGGGACGACGCGCGACACGATCGAGGAAGTGGTGAATCTGCGCGGCATCGCGCTGCGGCTCACGGACACGGCCGGTTTGCGCGCGAGCGTGGATGCGATCGAGCAGGAAGGAATGGCGCGGACGAAGCGCTCGCTCGCGGCGGCGGATTTAGTGCTTCACGTGGTGGATGCGAGTGAAACGCGGCCGGGAAAATTGACCGCAGAGGTCGCAGAGGGCGCAGAGTTGCTGATTTTGAATAAGAGCGATTTACCCGAGCATCCGGATTGGAAGGATTGCGAAGCGTTGCGGATTTCTTGCACGACGGAGGATGGCCTGGCGGGACTGGAGGACGCTATTTTGGCGAAGGTGGGCGAGCAGAAATGGGAAGGCGCGAGCGCGGTCGCGATCAATGCGCGGCATCGCGATTGCCTGCGGCGGGCACGGGAAAATTGCGATCGCGCGCTCGCGGCGCTGGCGGAACAGCTTGCGCCGGAATTTGTCGCGGTCGACCTGCGCGCGGCGCTCCACGCCGTCGGCGAGGTGATCGGGCACGCCGACATGGAAGATATTCTCGACGCGCTTTTCGCGACGTTCTGCATCGGCAAATGAGTGGGTGGTATAATCAGCTTGTCCGGCCGCTGCTCTTCCGGATGGACCCGGAAACAGCGCATCATTTTGCGCTCCGCGCGTTGCGTTGGCCGGGCGCCCGCGCGGCGCTGCGCTCGTTCGCGCCGCCGGATGCGCCGGTGACGCTCTTCGGGCTCAACTTTCGCAATCCGATCGGGCTGGCCGCTGGCTTCGACAAAAATGGCGTCGCCATTCCGGCGTGGGAAGCGATGGGTTTTGGGTTTGTCGAGATCGGGACGGTGACGGCGCAGCCGCAGCCCGGGAATCCGCGGCCGCGCATTTTTCGTTATCCGAAACAGGAGGCGCTGATCAACCGCCTCGGTTTCAACAACGACGGCGCCGCCGTGATCGCGGAACGGCTGCGTAAGTTGCGGGCGAGCGCGCGCGCACCGGCAATCCCGATCGGCGTGAATCTCGGGAAATCGCGCGTGACGCCGTTGGAGGAAGCGGCGGCGGATTACCTTTTCTCGTTCCGCCTGCTCCAGCCGCTGGCTGATTACATCGTCCTGAATGTGAGCTCGCCCAATACGCCCGGGCTGCGCTCGCTTCAGGAACGTGATGCACTTGCTGAGCTTCTCGGCACGATCGCGGAGGAGAACACGAAAAGCGCCGCGCCGAAACCGATCCTGCTCAAGATCGCGCCGGACCTGACCGAGGCCGAGATCGAGGAAGTGATCGGCGCCTGCGAGGAATTTAGTGCCTCAGGGATCATCGCGACGAACACGACGCTCGATCATCGAGCCATTCCGGACGGGCTCGATCAACAGGGCGGCCTCAGCGGCGGTCCGCTGCGCGCGCGTTCCACGGAGGTCGTGAAATTTCTCCGGGCGAATACGCACCTGCCGATCATCGGCGTCGGCGGGATCGCGGATCAAGCGTCGGCCGAGGAGAAGTTCGCCGCCGGCGCGCAACTTCTGCAGGTTTACACCGGCTTCATCTACCGTGGTCCGGGTTTATTGCGCGAACTCGCGTGGCGATAATCGGCCCGCGCAGCGACGGCGCGAGGTGCGAAATATGGGCATGATTAAATGGGCTGTTATCTTCCTCGTGGTCGCGCTGGTCGCGGCGCTCTTCGGTTTCACTGGCTTGGCGGTTGCCGCGGCAGGAATTGCGAAGTTCCTTTTCGGACTCTTTCTTCTCCTCTGCCTGATCTTCTTCATCCTCGCCGTGGTCGGGGCGAAGAAGGTTCTCTGACCGCGCGCGGGGTTTTAACGAGAGGCGAATAAAGTCGCCCAGCGGGCGTCTTATTGGCAGCGCTGTCTTGCCATGCCCGTGGTCTTCCTATCTTCTCTGCGCGATCTCGCTCGTATGTTTCGCTCCCGGACGTCCTTGAAATGCCTCGCGCTCGGCCTCGCCGTGACGCTCGCGCAGGTGGCGCTGGCGGTGGGCACGGCTCATCCCGAGGGCTCCTGGGGAGATCGCTATCGGACGCTCGTGCAGCACGACAGTTTCTGGTTCGCGAACATCATCGACCGCGGTTACGGCACGACCCTGCCGCCGGTCGATCACAAGGAGATGGAAGTCTCGAACGTGGCTTTCTTTCCGGCCTACCCGCTGCTCGCGAGCGCGCTCGCGCGCGTGACCGGGCTGGGCACATACGAGGCGCTGCTCGTGGCCGCGCAGCTCGCGACTTGGGCGTTTTGGACCTACTTCTTTCTCTTCGCGGTGCGCTGGGAACTTTCGCCGGTGCTCCAGGGATTTGGTGCTCTTGCGATCGTGGCGCACCCCGCGGCGTTTTATCTCGTGGCCGGTTATTCCGAGTCGCTCTTCCTCGCGATGCTTGCGGGTTTCCTCTCCTGGAGTACGCGGGAAGGGCGAGGCGCCGCGGCGCTTGCGGTCGGGCATGGCGTGGTCCTTTCGGCGACGCGGATCGTGGGTTTGCCCTGCGCGTTGTTCCCGATTGTGCACTCGGTTTTCGGGAAAGGCTGGGCGCGGACGGGGAACTTTCGCGCCTGGCTCTGGCGGCAGCGCGGGCCGGTGCTGGTGTCGGCGTTCTCCATGCTAGGTGGGCTGGCGTTCTTCCTCTACTGCCAGGTGCGCTGGGGACGTTGGGATATCTACATGCTCACGCAGAGCGCGGGTTGGGGGATCGAGCCCGATTATCTCGCGGCTTTCCGGCCGGAGAATTATCGCTGGGCGCTTCCGCCTTACGATGCGCCGACAGTGGTGAGCCAGTTTACGAGCGCGGTCGCGGGCGGGCTTTTCGTGGCCATCGCCGCGGCCGAATTGCTCCGCGCGTTTCGCGGCGAGAGCGGCTGGCGCCGCCGGCTCGGTTTCTATTTTTGCGCGGCGCTCATTTACTACCTCTCGCTCGCGGGCGTCGCCTCAGTGCAGCTGGAGAGCATGCTCCGCTACGATCTTTGCGTACATGCGCTTGTTGTCCTAGGATTGCTCCACTTTCTCGGGGAATTGCGGGTTGCGCCCGTTTTCGTCCGCGCGTTTGCGATGGCGGCGGTGGCGGTGGCCGCGGCTGCCGGGCTCGCTTTGCAGGGTTATTATGTCTGGAACTTTACACAGGGAAATTGGGTCGCTTGATCCGGGGATGAAGACCTCGGTGGCTATCATCGGTGCGGGTCCGGCCGGGCTGACCGCCGGCTATCTGCTCGCGAAGAACGACGTCGATGTCACCGTGCTCGAGCTCGATCCGGAATACGTCGGCGGCATTTCGCGCACCGCGCGCTACAAGGGTTTTCACTTCGACATCGGCGGGCATCGCTTCTTCTCGAAGTCGAAAGCGGTCGAGGATTTCTGGAACGAGATTCTGCCGCAGGACATGCTCCAGCGGCCGCGTTCGTCGCGCATCTTTTATGGCGGGAAGTTTTTCGCCTACCCGCTCAAACCCTTCGAGGCACTGATGAAGCTGGGCGTGGGACGCTCGGTTCTCTGCGTCTTCTCCTGGTTGAAGGCGCGGCTTTTCCCGGTCGTGAACCCGCGGAATTTTCAGGATTGGGTGACAAACCAATTCGGTCGCCGGCTTTTTAATACCTTCTTCAAGAGCTACACCGAGAAGGTCTGGGGGATGAGCTGCCGCGAGATCTCGGCGGACTGGGCGGCGCAACGGATCAAGGGCTTGTCGTTAGGCAGCGCGATCAAGAACGCGCTCCTCCCGCAGCGTCAGCCGCGCGACAAATCGAAAGTCATCAAGACGCTGATCAATTCCTTCCGCTACCCGCGGAAAGGTCCCGGGATGATGTGGGAAGTTTGCGCCGTGAAAATG
>JBPCRH010000286.1:0-2725 GCA_050997075.1 Chthoniobacterales bacterium | reverse complement strand
GGCGTGGCCAGCGTCACCTCGAAAAATGCCTTCATTGCCTATCGCCTGCTGACCGCGCTCTTCGGCGCGGAAACGATCGAAGTGCCGGAGCACGATTTCCGTTTCGATCTTGATGCCCTGCTCGCCGCGATCACGCCGGAGACGCGCGTCGTTTTCATCGCCAACCCGAACAACCCGACCGGCACGCTCGTGGGCCAGGAAGAGATCGACCGTTTTATGGAGCGCGTGCCGCAGGAGGTCGTGGTCGTTTTTGACGAGGCCTATAACGAATATCTCAACGACGCGCCGGATACACTTCGATTCGTTAGGCAAGGTCGCAACGTCATCGTCCTCCGGACATTTTCGAAAATTCACGGCCTCGCGAGCATGCGCCTCGGTTACGGCATCGCGCATCCGGAATTGATCCGCGTCCTCCAAAAAACGCGCGAGCCCTTCAACACCAACGGCGTCGTCCAGGCGGGCGCGGTCGCCAGCCTCGCCGATGCCGAACACCAGCGCGCGACGAAGCAGTTGACCGACGAAGGCCGCGCCTACCTCGAGAGTGAGTTCGCGGCGATGAAGCTGCGCTACGTCCCGAGCGTCGCGAATTTCGTGCTCGTTCACGTCGGGGACGGGAAGGCGGTTTTCGAAAAGCTGCTAAAGAAAGGCGTCATCGTCCGCGCCCTTAAAGGCTACAAACTGCCGGAGTGGATCCGCATTTCCGTCGGGACGATGGCGCAGAATCGCAAGTGCATCGCGGCCTTGCGCGAGGTGCTGTAGATTCGCGGTCTATGATAGCCGCTGATTCGTTAGGCCAGGAAATTCTCTCGACTGCAAAAATCCGCGCGCAATTTCCCGCGCTCGAGCGCCGTGAGGGCACTAAACCGGTCGCCTACTTCGACGGACCGGGCGGGACCCAGGTGCCGCGTGCGGTGGTCGAGGCGATGAGCGATTACCTTTTCCGGCACAACGCGAATACGCATTGGTCTTTCCCGAGCAGTCGCGAAACCGATGCGCTCGTCGCGGAAGCGCGGCAGGCGCTGGCGGATTTTCTTGGTGCGGCGGCGAATGAAATCGCCTTCGGCGCGAACATGACCACGCTCACGTTTCACCTCGCGCGCGCACTCGGTCGCGGCTACGGGCCGGGTGACGAAATTGTCCTCACCGAGCTCGATCACCACGCCAATATCGCGCCGTGGCGCGCGCTGGAGAAAGAGCGTGGCGTCACCGTTCGAGTAGCGAAGATGATTCCGGAAACCGGTCAGCTCGACTGGGACGATTTCGCTGCGCAGCTGAACAGCCGCACGAAACTGGTCGCGATCGGCGCCGGCTCCAACGCGATGGGCACGATCACGGACGTCCGCCGCGCGGCCGAACTCGCGCACGACGTGGGCGCGCAAATTTTTGTCGATGCCGTCCATTTCGCGCCGCACGCGCTCGTCGATGTGCGCGAGCTCGACTGTGATTTCCTCGGTTGTTCCGCCTACAAATTTTACGGCCCGCACATCGGGATCCTCTACGGAAAACACGATCTTCTCGCGGCGATCGATTTTCCGAAACTCCAGCCGTCGCCGAACACCGCGCCGGAGCGGGTCGAGACCGGGACGCAGAATCACGAAGGGATCGCCGGGGCCGCGGCCGCGGTCGATTTCCTGGCGTCGTTAGGCGAGGGCGCGGATCGGCGGGCGCGTTTGGAGAACGCCTTCGCCGGTTTGCACGAGCGCGGTGAGCATCTGATCACGCGGCTTTGGAACGGGCTCGAGGCGATGGACGGCGTCCAACTCTTTGGTCCCACCCGGGATCAACCGCGCACCCCCACGCTCAGTTTCGTGGTCGAGGGTTTTAGCTCAGAAGCCGTCGCCGAGAAACTCGGTACGGAAGGCGTGTTCGTTTCGCACGGGGATTTCTACGCGACGACCGCGATCGCTCGACTCGGCCAGAGCGAACACGGCGTCGTCCGCGCGGGTTGCGCCTGTTACACGACCGAAGAGGAAATTGATCGCCTGCTCGAGGGTGTGCGGAAGCTGAGCGCGGCCCGCGCCGATGACTGAGTGGCCTAACGACACCATCGCCGCCGTTTCCAGCCCGCCGGGCGAAGGCGCGATCGCACTCGTTAGGCTGTCGGGTTCGAAGGCGGTCGCGATCGCCGACCAGATCTTTCGGGCAAAGGAGAAGCCGTCGGAAATGGCTTCGCACTTCCAGCAGTTTGGCGAGGTCGTGGAAGGCGAACGCGTGATCGATCAGGTGATGCTCTCGGTGCACCGCGCGCCGGCCAGCTACACGGGCGAAGACGTAGTCGAGATTAGCTGCCACGGCGGCGTCCTCGTGACCGCGCGCGTTTGGGAAACCTGCCTTCACGCCGGGGCCCGTGCGGCGCGCGGCGGTGAGTTCACGGAGCGCGCTTTTCTCCACGGGAAACTCGATCTCACCCAGGCGGAGGCGGTGATCGATTTGATCCGCGCGCAGACCGATCTCGCGCTCCGTTCCGCGACCGAACAGCTCGAAGGCCGTCTTGGCGAACGGATCTCACAACTGCGCGAAGATCTGATTTCGCTGATCGCGAACCTCGAGGCCTACATCGATTTTCCGGATGAAGACATCGAGCCGGATGTAGGCGACGCCTTCCGCGCGCGGCTCGCGGAGATTCGTGAAAAGATCGACGCGCTGCTCGCGACTGCGGATCAGGGACGGATCTTTCGGGAAGGCGTGCGCGTGGTGATTTACGGCGCGACGAACGCGGGCAAAT
>JBPCRH010000256.1:0-5174 GCA_050997075.1 Chthoniobacterales bacterium | reverse complement strand
GCGAGTCGACCAAGTCGCGGGCCGCAAACTAAGCGCCGCAATCTCAACCGATGCAGATTCCAAAAAGCAAAACTGCCGCCGCTGATGCACTCGTCGGTCTCTGGACGATCACCCTCGCCGCCTTCGTCATCGCGGGACTGTACTTCACCCGCGAGCTGCTCATCCCGCTCGCGCTCGCGGCGCTGTTGACTTTTCTCCTCTCGCCCCTGGTGACAAGCTTGGAGCGCTGGATCGGCCGCATTGCCGCTGTCCTCCTCGCGGTCCTCCTGATCTTCAGCGTCCTCGGCGCAGCCGGCTACCTGCTCACCCGGCAACTGGTCGACCTCGCCACCAAGCTCCCGGATTACAAAGTCAACATCGAGGCCAAACTGCACGCCTTCGATGCGCCGCGCGGCGGGAGTCTGAGCAAGTTCTCGGAGACGATGGAGGCGTTAAAGAAAGAACTCCCCGGTAACTCGGAATCGCCTCCCCTGGTCGTGGCCCAGCAACCGGGCAAACCGGAAACCGCGGTCGCCACCCCGCCGACTCCGGTGACGCCCGCTCTCCCGGTCAAGGTAGTGGAGACGTCCAAAGGCAATCCGATCGAGTTGATGAAAGCGATCGTCGCTCCGCTGCTCGGCCCGCTCGGGACCGCGGCGCTCGTGCTCCTGCTGGTTATCTTCATGCTTTTGCAGAGGGAAGATTTGCGCAGCCGCTTCATTCGTCTGATCGGCCAGGGCCGCATCAGCGCGACCGCGCGCGCGATGGAGGATGCGGGCGACCGGGTCTCGCGCTACTTGCGGATGCAGCTCTTGGTGAACGTCACTTTCGGGGCTTGCGTGGCGGTCGGCCTTTATTTTATCGGCGTGCCAAACGCTTTGCTCTGGGGTTCGCTCGGCACCGTCCTCCGTTTCATTCCTTATATCGGCCCGTGGATCGCGACTTTGCTCCCGACCGCCGTCGCGCTGGCAGTTTCTCCCGCCTGGATGATGCCGCTGCTCACGGTCGCACTTTTCATCGTCATCGAGCTGGTCGTGGCCAACGCCATCGAGCCGCTGCTTTACGGGAAACACACCGGCATCTCTTCCATCGCGTTGATTATCGCGGCCGTTTTCTGGACCTGGCTCTGGGGGCCGCTCGGACTCATGCTTTCCACTCCATTGACCGTCTGCCTGGTGGTGATGGGCCGGCACGTCCCGAGACTCTCTTTCCTCAGCACTTTGCTCAGCGACGAAGAAGCGCTCACGCCGGCGCAGGAATGCTATCACCGGCTCCTCATCGATGGACTGGATGAAGCGAGCGCCTTGGCGGAAGCGTATGTGAAAGAGAATTCGCTGACCGCGCTCTACGATGCCGTCCTCATCCCGGTGGTGAGCGCGGTCGAGATGGATCATCGGCGCGAAGCGCTCGATACCCAGCAGCGCAGCGCGGTCGAGCAAGGTGTGCGCGACATCGTGGAAGATTTCGGCGACCAGCCGGCGCCGGCATCGAAAAAGGACGCCGACCAGGTCGTGGCCGAATCCGTTCCCGTCCCGCCCCTTCCCGTCCTGGATTCTCGGATCTATTGCCTGCCGGCGCGGGCGGAGCGGGACGAGATCGCGGGCCAGATGCTGGCCCAGCTTCTGAAAACCACCGGCGCCCAGGTGCAGAACGCGTCGGCCCGGCTGACTGCGGGCGAATTGATCGAGCTCGCGGCCACGGCCGAGATCGACGCTGTCTGCATCTCGGTCGTCGCGCCTTCCACCGTGATTCACGCGCGCTACCTCGCGACCAAACTGCGCGCTCGCCTCACGAATATCAAAATCGTCGTTGGCCTCTGGGGCGCGACCGAAAACCTGACCCAAGCCGCCCAGCGCCTGCGCGATTCCGGCACAGACGAAGTGGTCACGACGCTGGCCGATGCCGTGGTGCAAATCGCCAAGCTCGTCCCGCGCCTGAGCGATGAGATGATGCCGGCGCCGATTCCCGCCGATGACGAGCAACGCCTCGGCGCGCTGGGCGAGTTACAGCTCCTCGACAGCGCGCCTGACCCTCTCTTCGATCGCCTCACGGCCAAGCTGGCGCGCCTCTTCGACGTGAAAATTGTCCTCGTCTCGCTGGTCGATCGCGATCGCCAATTCTTCAAGAGTCAAAGCGGCCTGCCCGAGGATCTGGCCGCTGCCCGGGAGTCGCCCCGCGCCCTCTCCGTCTGCGGCCATGTCGTCGCGGAGAACGAACTCATCGTGGTCGAGGATCTGGCGCGCGACCGGCGCTTTGCCAATAACCCCCTCTTGCGGGAGCGCGGACTGCGCTTTTACGCCGGAGCGCCCTTGCGCGCGCCGAACGGACAACCGATCGGCACTCTTTGCCTGCTCGACACGAAGCCGCGCCAGTTTTCCGCGAGGGAGAGAAGCCTGCTCGAGGAATACGCCGCCGACATCACGGAGGAAATTGCTCGTCGGGCCTCCTCAGAACACTCCATCGAGTCGGCGGTAACTTAAGAGGCGCAACCTCTGGCTCGCACCCGGCGACGGATTCCACTGACGAAGGAATCATTCGCCGACTTGCAGCACGTCCTCTAAACTTTGCTGCACTGCCGAATGGAAACGCTGGAAGAAATCAAGGCTCGCGCGGAGGCCGCCATTCCAGGGGCGAAGATCGAGATCGTTCCAAATCCCGGCCCGGCAAATCAGCCGTCGCTCCTTCTCGACCACGCGAACGTCGCTGCCGTTGCGCGCTTCCTCCGCGACGATCCGGCGCTCCGACTCGACTACTGTTCGAATGTAACCGGGGTCGATTGGCTCGACCGGACGGTGAAGAAAAAAGTAAAGGTGAAGCGTCTCGTCGAGGGCGAGGAGAAGGAGGTCGAGGAAACGCTGGAGGAGTTTTTCGCGGGCCATCTCGAGGCGGTTTATCACCTCTTCTCGATCGCGTTGAAGCAAGGGCCCCTCGTCGTTAGGCTGCGCACTGCGGGCCGCGCGTTCGGCGAGCCCCTGCCCTCGCTCACGCCGGTTTGGCGAAGCGCCGAATTCCAGGAGCGCGAGATTTTCGATCTCTACGGGGTGCGCTTCGACGGTCACCCCGATCTGCGCCGCATTCTCATGTGGGACGAGTTCACCGATCACCCGATGCGGAAGGATTACGTCGAACCCGACGACTACGAATACGAGCCGACCCCGCACGACGAGGTGCTCGCGAAAGCGAAGGAACACTACGCGCCACGCCCGGCACAGGACGGTGCCGAAGCGATTACCGCGGAATGAAATCGTCCGCAGATGTCGCAGTTTTCCGCAGATGTTTTCCTCTTTTATCTGCGTCCATCTGCGACATCTGCGGATAGAATTCTGACGAATGACGACCGGTTTCCACGAACTCGAACAAGCTCCGACGCCACGGAGCGCGCGCTTCGATGGCGACCTGCTCGAGGTCTCGATGGGGCCGCAACATCCTTCGACCCACGGAGTCTTCCGGATGAACGTCGCGCTCGACGGCGAGATCGTGCGCAAACTGAAACCGGTCTTTGGCTATCTCCATCGCAACCACGAGAAGATCGGCGAGAACACGAGCTACCTCGGCTCGATGCCCTACACCGACCGGCTCGATTACTTTTGTTCGATGACGAACAACTGGGCCTACGCGCTCAGCGTCGAAAAACTCGCCGGGATCGAAGTCCCCGAGCGCGCCGAATACCTGCGCGTCATCCTCGCGGAACTGAAGCGTTTAGTGAATCACACCTCATTGTTAGGCTTCCTCCTCAGCGACATGGGCGCGTGGGGCACGCCGCTCATGTATGCCTTCCGCGAACGCGAGAAAGTGCTCGATCTTTTCGAGTCGCTTAGCGGCTCACGGATGATGTGCGACTACATGCGTTTCGGCGGTTGCCGGGTCGATCTCCCACCCGGCTGGCAGGAACGCGCCTGCCAGATCGTTTACGATTTTCCAAGGTTCCTCGATGAGTTCGAGAAGCTGATCACGACGAACGAAATCCTCATCGCCCGCACTCAGGAGGTAGGCAAACTCTCCGCCGAGCTGGCGATCAACGCCGGCATCACCGGCCCCGGCCTGCGCGCCTCGGGGGTGAACTACGACCTTCGTAAAGTGGACGGCTACGGGATCTATCCGCGCTTCAAGTTTCGGGTGCCGCTAGGCGACCACGGCGATTGCTACGATCGCCTCATGATGCGCGTGCTCGAGTTGCGCGAGACGCTCGGGATTCTGCAACAGGCGATGGAAGGCCTGCCGGAAGGCCCGATCATGAATCCGAAGGTAAAAATCCGTGCCTTCAAACCGCCCATCGGCGAAGCCTACGGCCGGATCGAAGCGCCCAAGGGCGAGCTCGGCTTTTACCTCATCAGCGACGGCACCGGCAATCCCTACCGCTACCGCGTCCGTCCACCGAGTTTGATCAACCTAACGATCCTCGAAGACATGTGCCTCGGCCACACCGTCGCTGACGTGATGGTCATCTTGGGTTCCATCGACATTGTGATGGGCGAAGTCGATCGCTGACAGGAAGGGCGCATTGCAAGCGCACTCGGCGGTTTCAAACCGCGGCTTCTTGGGTCGTAGGATTCCTCGTCTCAGTTTTTCCCGAAACGGGAGCTTGTCCAATCCGCCGAATGGGCATTAACGGTATGGGGATGATCGGCGCGGGCATTCTTAAGGGCATGGCGGTGACGGGCCGCAATTTTCTCGGGAGTTACTTTGAGAAGTCTCGCCTAACGACGGTGCAATACCCGGAGGAGCGCATCCCGCTCCCGGAGAATTCGCGCAACTTTCCCTTCCTCGTTTTCGACACGGACAATGCCGAGGCCGGCCTGCGCTGCGTGGCCTGTAAGATCTGCGAGAAGGAATGCCCGCCGCAGTGCATTTACATCGTGAAGAGCACAGAGAAGAAGCCCGATTATATGGGCAAACCGCAGTTTTATCCGGCGACCTTCGACATCGATATTTCGGTCTGCATGAGCTGCCAGATTTGCGTCGAGGTTTGCCCGTTTGAGGCGATCAAGATGGACCAGGTGTATGAGCTGAGCCGGCGCGAGCGCTTCAACGCCTTGCTCATGAAGAAGAGCGATCTCGCGAAATCGAACGACTACTATCACGGCATCCATCCGACCGAAGCGACGATGGTCGATGCGGCGCTCGCCACCGCTGCCGAGGCGAAGAAGAAGCCGGCCGTGGCCGCACCGTCGTCCGCGTAGCGCACCCGTCTCGAG
>JBPCRH010000467.1:0-7153 GCA_050997075.1 Chthoniobacterales bacterium | reverse complement strand
ACGCCCAGGCAAGGGCAAAAACATCCTAACGAACCCAGCCTCGACTGCAATAATCGGCGAAGGTGAGTACGACCATGAGGAGGAACCAGACGAGCCCGGCGGCGGCGGCGAGGTGAAGGATCCGGCTGCCGGCGTTGAGGTGCATAAAGAAGAGCACGATCAGAATCATTTTCGCGAGGGAGATGGCGAGCGCGAAGACGAGATTGAAGACGCCGAGATTGACGTAACCGACCGTCCAGGTGAGCGCGAGCAGCGCCATAAGGGCGAGGCAGTTCTTCCAGTAAAATTTCGGAGGATGCGTGGTCGTGGGAGAAAATGCGGAATGCGGATTGCGGAAGTCGGAATGCGGAATCGGGGAAACCGGAAGTGAAGCGACGTCTTTAGTTTTCATTCCGCATTCCCACTTCCGCATTCCGCATTTCCATCATCGGTGTCCCGCCAGATAGAGAAGCGGAAACAAAAAGACCCAGACGATATCGACAAAGTGCCAGTAGAGCCCGGCCACTTCCACCCCCATGAAGTTGCCGCGATCGTAATGCCCGCGCGCTGCGCGGAGCGCAAGGATGAGAAGCAGGACGATGCCGATGGTGACGTGGATCGCGTGCAGGCCGGTCATCGCATAGTAGAGCCAGAAAAACATCTCGGCGGCGTGCGGGTTCGCCTCAGTCCAGAGGAAGTTCACGCCCGGGACCACATGCGCCTGGTAGTCCTTGTAATATTCGAGGCCCTTCACCCCCATGAAGAGAATCCCGAAAAACGCCGTGCCCAGGAGGAGCCAGACGAGCGACCGCCGCTGCGAGAGCTGCGCGGCGCGCACGGCCAGCGCCATGAGCGTGCTGCTGAACAGGAGGATCCCGGTGTTGAGTCCGCCGAGGAGCACCTCGGTGTGCCGGCTGGCGGCGGCAAACGCGCCCGGGTTAAGGTAGCGATAGACCGTGTAGCTGAGGAAGAGACCGCCGAAAAAGAGCACCTCGGTCGCGAGGAAAATCCACATCCCGAACTTCGCGGCCTCGTGCTGCTGCTCGAGATCGTCGAATTGTTCAGCGACAAGGGTGCCGACGGGAGCGTTCATCTACGAAAGCAAAATCGCACAAGCGCGCCCGATTGCGCGGGCCGAAGCGCGCGGGCTCATTCTTCTCCGTCGTAGTAATCCAGATTTGCCCCCCGGAAAAGGCGACGCTCGGGAGATCGCACGATCCACTTCCCGCTGTCCGGGTAGTAGCCGCTTTCGCCGACCGGATTATCGGCGATCACGTAAAGAACGAGATCGCTCGTGCCGTTATTGGTGAAACCATGCGCTTCGCCCGGCCCAAAAATGAAGGCATCGCCCGCGACGATCGGGGTGTGGCCGCTTGCATCGCGGGCCAGCCCCGTGCCGGAGATCACGTGGTAGAATTCCCACTGCGCCGAATGCGAATGATAGGGATACGGCATCTCTCCCGGCGCGATCCGCAAGATCTCGACCACAAACGGATGGCGGTCGCGCGCCCTCGACGCGTCTGGGTTCCAACCAAGCGCCTCCGAAATTTCCTTGCCGGCGCCTCCGAATTTTCCTTTCGGAGACGTCCACGTGAGTTCTTCCATTTCCTTCGTATTGATCTTGCGCATCACCGGCTCCGAGATCAGAAAAACAGAAGAATCCTGAAGCGCGCAAGATCGAACCGCGTCGCGGGGGCTGCGCCTCGGCTGCTGCCCGGGAAAAGCGAACCAACCCGACCCCGTGCCGTTCCCGGTCACTTCCGCCCGAGCCAGACCAGAATCGGGCCTGGCTTCCAAGTTCCAACCAAAAGATCCGGCAGGCCGTCGTGATCAATATCCGCTACGCGCAGAGTGTTCGCCCCCTTCGCGCAGGGTAGGGAGTGTGCCGGGCTGAATGTTCCGCCACCGCGATTGAGCCAATAGCTGAAGGTTTGGGCGTCTCCCGTCGATGTGCTCACGACGTCCAGTTTTCCGTCGCCGTCCAAATCCGCCAGCGAAGGTCCGTAGCACGACTCGGCCGGCTTGAGCTCCGGGCCGGGCCGGAAGCGCCCAGTCCCGTCGCCGATGAATATCTGCAACCCGCGCGAGCCGTTGTTACCCACGACCAGATCGGGGTTGCCGTCGCCCGTCAGATCGCCGGCGGCGAGTGCGGTCGGATCCTGTGGCCCTTTGAAGGGACTGGCCGGCGCGGAGATAAACTGGCCCTTCCCATCGCCGAGCAGGACTCCGACAGATTTGCCGAACCAATTCGGGGTTGCGACATCCGGGTTTTCATCGCGGTTGAAATCAGCGACCGCCACCTCATAGGGGTGCAGATCGGTGGAAATCGGGGAGCCGGGTGACCGGGCAAATTTTCCTTTCCCATCGCCGAGAAGGATCCAGACACAGTTATCGCTCGATTCGGCCAGGACGAGATCGAGGTGATGGTCATGATTCATATCGGTCGCGACGATTCCGTGGCAGTGGGGCTTGGTTACCGGCACCGTCATCTTCACCGGAGATTGAAAGGCGCCGTCTCCTTTGCCGAGGAAGAGCCAGATCTCGTCTGAGTCATGATGACAGACGGCAATGTCGACCTTTCCATCCTCGTTGATGTCGCCGAGGGCGAGGTCGCTGGCACTCTTTCCCGCGGGCACGTCGTTCTGCCTGGCGACCGCGAACTTCGGCCCGCTCTGCGCGAGGATCACTAAAAAGAAGGAGGTCGCTCCGGAGAGGATAACGACGTCCGTGCGCCCATCGCCGTTGAAGTCGGCGATGTTCAATCCCGTGGCCTTCTCGACGAGCGAGAGCGCGAGGTCAGGCTGGCCTCGAAACGGCGCCGTTTCGGCGGCGCGAGCGAAAGTGGCAAAACTGAGCAGGAGGAAGCCGGCGAAAAATGAGGGCCTCATGCGCGGATGATGCAGAAGCCGCCATAAGCATTCAAGGAATCGTCTGCCCCTGTCCTGCGATGTCAGACCTTCGCGGAGACGGAAGATGGATGGCGATTCCTAGCCAAGCGCTGATCCTGTCGCCATTTCTTAGAGGACGTCTAAAAACTCGGTCATTCCGAGCGGAGCGGAGCGCAGTCGAGGAATCCCGTCGCGTTCCTTCGAAGCATGCGAGCGAAAGCTGCACGGAGACTTGACGGGATCCCTCGACTCCGCCCCGCAGCCGCGGGGCTCCGCTCGGGATGACACAATTTTTTAGACGTCCTCTAAGCCAGGAGATGCCCGTGATGATGTCGGACAACACTCATGATCTCGACAAAGGACACCCCGCGGAATGACTCTCCAGCTGGATAGCGGGAAATTGGCCCCAAAGAAGGATTGAATCCGCGCGGATTCTACGGAAATCTCTCTGGAACCACTTCCGTCATGAACCGAAACCTGCTCTGCCTCTGCCTCCTCGCCGCCGGCCTTTTCCTCGTCCCGGGTTGCGCGACCGACGACGACAACCTGACCGGCCGCCGCGATCCCGGCGCGGAAGGCGCGGCCGCCGTTCCCGGTGCGGCCACGCCGGCCCCGAACGCGCGTAGCGGCGGTTGGTGGTAGGACCTTGTTTCGTTAGGCACCTCCGGGCGCGGTCCGCTGCTTTTTTGACAAGAATTTTCCCGAATGCTAGGATCGCCCGACTCAAGCGAAAACCACTCTCCTCTGCACTCGCTGCTTAACACTCAGGTGTTGGTCCTGAATCGCCTCTGGCAGGCGGTTAACGTTTGCTCGGCGCGGCGTGCTTTTACTCTGCTCTACCAGGGCCACGCGCAGGTCGTTTCCTCCGATTTAGAGAACAACTTCGCCACGCACGACTTCGCGAGCTGGCTCGATTTTTCGCTCAGCGCGCCCGAGGCCGAGCACGAGATGGTCACCACCATCTCGTGGAAAATCCGCATCCCGCGCGTCATCGTACTCCTCCTCTTCGACCGCCTGCCGAAGAAGGAAGTAAAATTCACGCGCCACAACGTCTTCGAGCGCGACAACAACACCTGCCAATATTGCGGCCACGTTTTTGAGCGAAGCGATCTCAACCTCGACCACGTCCTGCCCCGCGATAAAGGCGGCCTGACCACTTGGGAAAATGTCGTCTGCTCCTGCATCCCGTGTAACACGCGCAAGGGCAACCGCCTCCCGCACCAGGTGAACATGGCGCTGATCCGCAAACCGAAGCGCCCGAAGTGGCGACCGTTTGTGCACGTCACCTTCAACAGCCAGCAACACGAGAGCTGGCGGCATTTCGTCGACCTCGCCTACTGGAACGTCGAGCTCAGCGACTAGCGCCGATCTTCGCGCGGGCGCTGTAGACGTTTCGCTCTGCGAAACGCGGGTATCGGCTCGATAAATTCAGCCTTCTCTCGCGTTTCGCAGAGCGAAACGCGTACAGCTTTGGCCCCGGCAGTGCCTTAAATCGCGCGACCCAATCTTCCGTGATCACGTCGGCCTGGCGCACCGTCTTCGGTCCGCCTAACGAGAAGCCGCGCGGCAGGCGCACCTCAACGTAATCGAGCACCCGGCGAACCGTCCCCGCATAATCCGCGCAGAGATCCTCGTAGGTAATCCCGAGCGGTTCGATCTCGTTCCGCGCGAAAAATTCCGCCCAGGTCCGTTCCGCTTTGGCCGAGGATTGCAGGCAATGCCGGATCAGGCTCGGATCGAATTTCAGCTCAAGCGCGCCCCCCTTTTCCGGCGCCCCGACCCAGAGATCGGTCTGCATCGCGCGCGCTTTCGAGACGGCCTGGCGGAGCTTGTCCTCGCGGGTCAGTTGCACGCAGCGGAGCCGTGGAAAAGCGGTGCCCAAGAGTTTGATCTCGCGCGCCTCGGCGGGTCCGAATTCTCCCGAGTGGCGGAGACGCTCGACGAAACGTTCCAGGTCCCAGGCCTCGAGACGAAAGCCAAAAACCGCGTTGGAAGTGGCCGTCAGTTTTACGACCCCGCGCACGTAATCGGTGAAGCGCTGGGAAGCATCGAGGCCGTAGCGCGCGGCATATTTCTGCGCGAGCTGGTATGGAAGTATTGCAGCGGCCGCCCCGCGAGCTGGGTCGCGCGGAGACCGGCGGAGAGGAGATGCGCCCCCGACCGCGCGACCGCGCAGAGCGCGTAGCAATTCGTCGGGTGCAGGAGATGCTGGAGGGCACCAAACATCGCTGCGGCCTAACGAAGGAGAATGCGCGCCGCGACCGACGCGGGTTGGAGCGCGTTCAGGATCGGCTGCGGATAAACGCCGAGCACTAAAATGCCGGCGACGAGCAGGCAGATGGCGACGCGGGTAAGCGCGCTCACGCGCAGAATCGGCGCGTCGCGCGGCGGCTCCTGCCAGAACATCGCGCGCACGACTTTCAGATAGTAATAAAACCCGCAGCCGACCGTGATCACGCCGATGACAACGAGGAGCGTTTGGTGCTGCCGCAGCGCGGCATCAAAGATGAAAAACTTCCCCAGAAATCCGGCCGTAAACGGCATCCCGGCGAGCGACAACATGCCCACAAGCATGGCGCCGGCGAGGAAGGGTGAACGTTTCGCGAGGCCGACGTAATCCTCGATCGCCTCGCCGCCCCCGTCCGCGACGACGATCATGACCGCGAAAGAAAGGAGCGTCATGAGCAGGTAAGCGACGAGGTAAAACGCCATCGCCGATCCGGCAAAAGAGACGACGCCGATGAGCAGATAACCGGCGTGCGCGATGCTCGAGTAAGCGAGGAGCCGCTTCAGATTCGTCTGCGGCAAGGCCGCGACGTTTCCGTAAATGAGCGTGAGCGCGGCCACGCCGACGAGCAACTTGCCGACCTGCGGCAGGAGCAAAAATGGCCCGAGCACGCGCATTAAAACCACGAAGCCCGCCGCCTTCGAGCCGACGGAAAGAAAGGCCGTCACCGGCGTCGGCGCGCCCTGGTAAACATCGGGCACCCAAAGCTGAAACGGCACCGCCGCGATCTTAAACCCGAGCGCGACGAGTACGAGCGCGATGCCGAAGAGAAGCGGCACGCGGTCGAGATCCTGTGTGGCAATGGCCGCGCCGATCCGCGCGAGATTCGTCTCGCCGGTGACGCCGAAAATCCAGGTGATGCCGTAAACTAAAAACCCGGTCGAGAGCGCGCTCAGGATCAGATATTTCACTCCCGCCTCGAGCGTCGCGGGCCGACGCCGGGTGAAAGTGACGAGAACGTAAAAGGACATCGTCACCAGCTCGAGCGAGACGAAGATCATCACGAAATCGATCGCCGAAGCCATCCACATGAGCCCGGCGCAGGTGAAAATCGGGAGGGCAAAAAATTCGCCGAGCCCGGACTGCGGCTTCAGCCCGGGGACGCCGAGGCGAATCGCCGGCGCGTAATCGATCGCCATGATGAGGACGAAAATCGTCGTCACGAGCGCGAAGCGTTTGAAGAAAATCGCCAGCGGATCCGCGGTGTAGAAGCTCCAGAATCCGGTCGTCGCCAGCGGCGGCGGAGGGACAAGAAAGAAGCTGCCCGCGAGGACGGCGCAGAGCCCAATGATGCCCGCGACCGCGAAGGCGCGTTTATCCACTTTGTCGGCGAACGCTTCGACCAGGAGCAGGAGCAGACCCCAAACGAGCACGACGATTTCGAGCGCGGGCGTGGGAATCATCGGGCGCGCTCCACCGTCGGGTTGGCGAAGGTCGGGCGCAGCACGCGCAGCGCCGAGTTCGGGTAAAAGCCCACCACGAGAGTCGCGGCGATCAGGAGGAGCGCAGGGATGCGGAGCGCCTGCGAGAGGTCGGGCAGCGCGTTCCAGCGTTCGTTAGGCGCACCCATGAAGATCGCGCGATAAGCCCGCAGCAGATAGACCGCCGAGATGACCACGCCCCAGAGCGCGAGCACGGTCGAGACCTGGAAAAAATGAAAACCGCCCAGGTCGCCGCCGACGCGAAAGGCACCGAAGAAGACCATCACTTCCGCCGCGAAATTTGCGAAGCCGGGCAAGCCGATCGCGGCGAACGTGGCCACGCCGAAGGCGAAGCCCATAAAAGGCATCACCTTCCCGAGCCCGCCCAAATCCCGAAAATCCAGGGTGCCCGTCCGGCGCCGAATTTCCCCGGTGAGTGCGAAGAGGAGCGCGATTGAAATGCCGTGCGCAAACATGAGGAGGGCCGCTCCGTTTAGCCCAATAAAGTTCGCGCTCGCGATGCCGAGAAAGATGTAGCCCATGTGCATCACGCTCGAGTAGCCGAGCATCCAATCGAG
>JBPCRH010000192.1:0-3188 GCA_050997075.1 Chthoniobacterales bacterium | reverse complement strand
GACCAGGCGCGCAGGAAAATTTGCGAAGCTGTAGTGCATCCCGCCCGCCTGCTCCGGCGGCTCGATTTTTAGTGCGCTTTTCGCGGCGCCGATTTTCGCCGCGGCTTCCTCGATCAGCTCGCGGCTGGCCGGGATCGCTTTCTCGAAGCCGCCGGGAAAGTCCTCCCGGTAAATGATCGCGCAGTTGAATTTCTTCAGCAGCTCCGGGCGATCCTGCGCGACCCACGCGATCTCCTGCACCTCGATCTCGATCTGCTTGAGCAACGGGATCGCGATCACGCTGCGATCGAGCATGTCGGGGTGGAACCCTTTCGCCGGCGCACGCTCGCGCGCTTTCGTCGCTTTCTTTTTTGGTGCTGCCTCTTTTCGTTTCACACGCCGCCGGATTTTTTCAGGCCGCTGCGGGATTGGCAAGCATCCTCGCCGCCCTCTGACAAAGTGCTCCCTCCGCGCCGCGCTTGGTGCTACGCTGGCCGCGCAAATGTTATCGGCCCACCCCTCCGCCGTCGTCGGTGACGAACACGTTCGCCTGACGAAATTGCAGGGCAAAATCGGCCATCTCCTGATGGAGGCGGAATCGACTCACGAAGTCTTGCAGGGGTGCGTCGAAACCCTCGTGAGCCAGCTCGATGCCGCCTTCGCGCGCGTCTGGACATTCAACGAAGCGGAGAAAACACTCGAGCTCCAGGTCAGCGCCGGCCTTTACACGCATCTCGACGGACCGCACAGCCGCGTCCCGCTCGGGCAATTCAAGATCGGCCTGATCGCCTCCGAGCGGCAACCGCATCTTACGAACCAGGTGATCGGCGACCCGCGCGTGAACAATCAGGAATGGGCCGCGCGCGAAAAGATGGTCGCGTTCGCCGGTTATCCGTTGCTCGTGAAGGACCAGCTCTACGGCGTGCTCGCGATGTTTGCGCGCCATCCGCTTTCCGATGACACGCTCGACGCCCTCGCGCTCGTGGCCCAGGGCATTTCGCTCAGCCTCCATCGGCACAACGTGGAAGCGGAACGCGCGCGCCTGCTCGATGAGGCACAAAAAGCGCGGGAAGCCGCCGAGGTCGCAAACCGCGCGAAGGACGAGTTCATCGCCACGGTCTCTCACGAATTGCGCACGCCCTTAAACGCCATCCTCGGCTGGGCGCGCCTGCTCGAGACCGGCGACCTCGCGCAGAGCGAAGTCGCGGAAGCGTCCGCGGTGATTGAGCGCAATGTCCGCGCGCAATCGCAGTTGATCGAGGATCTGCTCGACGTCTCGCGGATCACTTCCGGGAAGTTGCGGCTCGACCTGCGCACGGTGGAATTGCCGGAGGTCGTCCGCGAAGCAATCAGCACGATTGCGCCGACCGCCGCGGCGAAATCGATCCGGCTCGATTGCGTGCTCGATCCCGCGGCCGGCCCGGTCACCGGCGATGCCGATCGGCTCCAGCAGATCGTTTGGAACCTGCTCACGAACGCGGTCAAGTTCACTTCCAAAGGCGGACGCGTGCAGGTGCGTTTGATTCGCGCGGATTCGCATGTCGAGCTGACCGTGAGTGACAACGGCGCGGGCATGGAGGCGGATTTTCTCCCGCATGTTTTCGAGCGGTTTACTCAGGCCGACGGCACGGATACGCGCAAGCATGGCGGCCTCGGCCTCGGGCTCGCGATCACCCGGCATCTTGTGGAATTACACGGCGGCTGGATCCAGGCCTTCAGCGACGGGCCCGGCACCGGCGCGACTTTTTTAGTGCATCTACCGATCCTGATCGTGCACCGGCGGGAGTCAGCCCCGGGCGAGCATCCGCGGACTTCGGCGAGCGATCCGATCGATCCCGGACTCGACCTTGCCGGCGTGCGGATCGTCGCAGTCGATGACGACGCCGATGCGCGGAAGTTGCTCGAGGTCGTGCTCACCCGCTGCAAGGCGACCGTCACGGTCGTCGCGACCGCTGCGGAAGCGCTCGCGGCCGTCCGCGAGCTCCGGCCCGATGTGCTCCTGAGCGACGTGGAAATGCCTAACGAGAGTGGCTACGATCTCATCCGCCAGGTGCGCGCGCTGCCCGCGAGCGAAGGCGGCCAGACCCCGGCGGCCGCGCTCACTGCCTACGCCCGGGTGGCCGACCGGACGCGGGCGTTACGCGCCGGATTCCAGCTGCACATCCCCAAACCGGTGGAGCCTAACGAGCTGATCGCGGTGATCGCGAACCTCGCGACCCGCAACCAGCAAGAGAAACCGCCTAACGATTAGCTCGCGAGCGTGGCGCGCGCGCGATTGAAGCAAAGTTCGATATCGTGTTTGTCGCGATCGTTCTTCGCGTCCGCCAGCCCATCTTCGCGAATCGCCTGCGCATGGCCGAAGAGGACGAGCCGATCTTCTTCCTGCTGCAGCTCGCTCCCGACGCGCGCGAGCACGTCGAGCATCCGCGTGACCACCGCGATGCTGCCGCGTCCGTATTGCCGAATCTGATTGAGCGCAGCCGCGGCGATGCCTTCATAATCGGTCACATCGGTCACGAGCCGGAGATGACTCTCCTTGTCGTAATGACAGGCCGAGGGAATCTTCCGTTGCCCGACCTGGATGAGCGCGACGCCGAGCCATTCGAGACAACTCATCGCCGTGAAGGGATCGTTGATCCCCGGCGACAAGGCGCGCACCGCGACTTCCACCAGCTGATCGACGGCGTATTCGATATCCTGCACCGGCGTGCGATGCCAGCCGAAGAAATAGCAGGAGTTGATCCGGCTGCGACACTCCTCCGTGATCTTCTCCGCCGGCCAGGCCAGCGCGAGCGCTGCGTCCGCGGCGACGAAATCGCCGGGCCGCCGGCACAACCGAATGATCATGCCCGCGTGGGTCGCGGTCGCGATCAGGCGCTCTTCATCAATGGCCTGGATGAAGCCGCTGTCGTGCGAGGGGATGGGCTGCGCTTCCTCGGGAAAGCGGGCCGGGAGCTGCGCGTCCACGTGACTCTTTTGCTCGCGCGGACCAGGTTCCAATTTATCCGGATAGAGCAGATCGATCCGAGACTGCAGTTCGACGGCGACGCGGCCGACGAGATTCTCGGCGAGGATCGAGATGGGCACATGGTGGATGAAAAAAATCAAAAACCCGACCGAGGAAACGGCGAAGAGCAGACCGCAGGTGACGGAAAGAAAGGGGACGAAACTGGTCGCATCCGTGCCGCGAATCGTGCGCAGGATGAGGA
>JBPCRH010000464.1:0-2902 GCA_050997075.1 Chthoniobacterales bacterium | reverse complement strand
GCGGGCCCGGTCTGCGGCGCGTAATGGTTCAGCCACGGGAGGAAGGCCTCGCCCTGCGGGCGACGCCCCGGGACGATGTTGCAGACGAGAGCCTTGGTCTCCATGATCGTGACGTTCGGTTCGCCGGAGATCGCGAGGAGATCGTTCGCGATGTCGCCGCGGACTGGGCCGGCCGAGCCCCAGTGAAAAGGAATCGCCACCTGATGAACGGTCGTGCCGTTGAGGTAGAGCGGGCGCATCCGCCGGCTCACGAGCGCGCGTGCTTCGATCGCGCCGCGGAGGGTAACGAGGCAGACGAAATCGCTGTTCTTCACGCCCAGACTGCGCGCAGCTTCCGGCGACATTTCCACGAACATCTCCGGTTGTAGCTCCGCGAGATGAGGCAGGAACCGGCTCATCGCGCCGGCGGTGTGATGTTCCGTCAGGCGATAAGTGGTGAGGACAAAAGGAAAGCGCGGATCGCCCGGCGGCGCGAAGCGATTGTCTTGGCGCGAAAACCAGTCCTCTACCGGGTTGGTGTCGCGCGCATAGAGCGCGTTGTTCACGGGCGACTCGAGCGGTTCGTAGTGCGTCGGCATCGGGCCATCCTGCAAACCTTCCGGGATGTGGAGCCAGCCGAGACCGTCTTCGTGCAGGATGAAAGGCGCGTCGCCCGGTTGCGCATCGAGACCTTTCTCGTGGCCCTGCGGCCGGTAGTCGGGGTTTTTGTCCTTCTGGAAATCGGGCACGTCCTGGCCGGTCCATTGTTTTTCCGCGGCGCTCCACCAGACGAGTTTTTTCTCCTCGCTCCACGGTTCGCCATTCGGCGCGGCGCTCGCGCGGTTGTAAATGATCCGGCGATCGGCGGGCCAGGCGAAACCCCAGCCGTGGCCGAGGTAATCGTGCGACTTGCGCGCCTTCGGCTTGTTCTCGCCGTCGCTCGGGCAACAGCCGCTGTAAATCCAGCAACCGCATGCGGTCGTGCCGTCATCTTTTAGTGCCTGAAAGCCGTCGATCTGCGGACCGTGATGCAATTTCCCAGCGCGATCGTGCGGGAAAACCGTTCCTTCCGCGTCCACTTCGGGCGTGGTCTTCCAGCCGTTGATTTCCGCGAGGACGGCTTCCATTTTGGGCTCGCCCGCTTCGTCCTGCGGATACCACCAATCAAGCGCGCGGAGCGGCTCGTCGTTCGGGTCGTCGGAGGCGTGCGCTTTCTCGATGAGGCGCAACGCGAGTTGATGGATGAACCAGCCTTCGCTCCGGCAATCACCCGACGGATCGACCGCCTTCTCGCGCCATTGCAGAAGACGCTGCGTGTTCGTGAAGGCGCCTTCCTTTTCCGCGTGACCAGCGGCGGGGAAGAAGAAAACTTCGGTGTCGATCTCCGCGGTCTTGAGCTCGCCGCGGTCGATCTCCGGTGAGTCGTACCAGAACGAGGCGGACTCGATCTCGACCAGATCGCGGACCACGAGCCACTTCAATTCCGCGAGCGCCTTCCGTTCGAGCCGCGCGTTTTGTGCGCCGACGGCGGGGTTCTGGCCCATCAGGAACATTCCTTCCATCTCGCCGTCGAGCATTTTGTAGAGGAAGGAATAATAGGAATGGTTGCCCGTGATTTTCGGCATCCACTCATAGCCGTAGTCGTTCTCCTTCGTCGCGCGCGGGCCGTAGTAGGCCTTTAGCGTGCTGATGAAATACTTGGGAAAATCGTTCCAGAGTCCGGTCGGGTTCGTGTGGGTTTTGAGATAGTCATCGAGCGTGTCTTCGCCTTTCGCGCCGCGCGGCATCGCGAGGTAACCGGGGAGCGTGTCGTAGAGCGTCGGGATATCGGTCGAGCCTTGGATCGAGGCGTGCCCGCGGAGGGCGAGAATGCCGCCACCAGGCCGGCCGATGTTGCCTAACAAGAGCTGTAAAATCGCCGCCGTGCGGATGACCTGCACGCCTTTGGAATGATGAGTCCAGCCGACGGCGTAACAGATCGCGGCGGTTTTTTCCGGGCCGGAGGCGCTCGTTAGGGCATCGGCCACCTTCTGGAAAAGCTCCGGCGGAATGCCGCAAACTTTTTTAACCATCTCCGGCGTGTAGCGGTCGAAGTGGCCGCGCAACGTCTGGAAAACGCAGCCCGGGTCCTGGAGTGTGAGGTCGCGCTCGGGGTAACTCAGCCCGTTCCCCTGATAGAGCCAGCTTTCGGCATCGTAGGCGCGTTTCTCTTCGTTCCAGCCGGAGAAATAACCGCTCGGCTCCGCGCTTGAGTCACTAAATTCCGGCCGCAGAAGGCAGGAAGCGTTCGTGTAGTGGACGACGTATTCACGGAAGAAAAGATTATGCTCGAGTACATGCCGAATAATCCCGCCGAGGAAGGCAATGTCGGTCCCGGCGCGGATCGGCACCCAGATGTCCGCCAGGGCGCTCGTCCGCGAAAAGCGCGGGTCGACGTGGATGATGGTGGCGCCGTTTTCCTTCGCCTTCATCACCCAGCGGAGCCCGACCGGGTGCGCTTCCGCCATCGAGGAACCTTCGATCAGGATGCAGTTCGAGCGCGCGAGATCCTGTTGCGCAGTCGTGGCTCCGCCCCGGCCGAAGCTGGTGCCCAGACCGGGCACCGTGCTGCTATGTCATATCCGGGCCTGGTTCGACACGCACCCCATGCCCAGGCCTCCGGTAAACAGTTTCTTGATCAGGTAATTCTCTTCGTTGTCGAGCGTGGCGCCGCCGAGGTGACAGATGCCCTGGGTGTGATTCACGACCGAGCCTTCAAAATGTTTTTGGAAGGTGCGCCGGCGCGATTCCCAGACACGATCAGCCACCATCTCCATCGCGCGCTCGAGCGAGAGGTCGCTCCAGGCGGTCGCGCGCGGGGCGCGATATTTCACCTTCAGCTCACGGTGCGCGTGGGTGAGGAGCTGATAGGAGGCCGCCCCTT
>JBPCRH010000152.1:0-2824 GCA_050997075.1 Chthoniobacterales bacterium | reverse complement strand
TTTGCTCTTCCTTTCGTCCTCGCGGCAGCTTTCCCTTTTGCTTCCTGCCAGCGGCCGGTCACGCTTGTCCCCTCAGAAAACGATCTCGTCGTCCTCAATGGCTGCGTCATCTCGGCCTGCAACTATCTCGCCGTGGTTAAAACCCAGCACAGCCTGGACAAGAATTTCTGGGCCAAAGTCCTGCTCGTGCGCTACAAAAACCATCCCTCCGGCCATGCCTACTGCGTCTGGGAAACCGACGGCACGATCTACGGCTACGACCGCAATGCCGGCTCCTTTCCGATCCCGATCTACACCCGAGAGCCGAAAGTGATCGCCACGGTTCTGGCCGATGGCTTATCGAAAGCGCTCAAGGAACAACTCCTCGTCGCGCAGGCCGAATTCGTGGAGCCGACGAGGGCCGAGCTCTACAAATTCTAGGCGCGGCTCAAAACTCGGTCATTCCGAGCGGAGCGCAGCGCAGTCGAGGAATCCCGTGGAGCGAGCTTTAAGCTTTCGCCACGGAATCTCTCGACTCCGCTCGGGATGACCCCCCAAGCCGCCTCAGCGTTAGCCCATGAAATTTGGAGAGGATTTTGAAGAGAAGGCCTTCGCTTTTCCCCATCCTGTTCATCTTGTAAATCCTGTCTTCTCCGCTCAAGCCGCCACAGCTTCTCTCCCAAAAAAAGAAGCGCGACCATCAATGGTCGCGCCGCACAGCTCGGGAACGCTAGGTAAGTATCGATTATTTCGTTCTTGGATTCCCAGCTTGCCCCTCCCTTTAAGCAGCGGTTGTGCCCGCCCCCGGCCGGCACTAAAAATCGTTCGTGCCGGTGCGCTTTTCCTTGCCCCTAACGACCGGAAACGGCTTCTTGTTCATATGAAGCTGATCTCTCTCGCGACCCTCGCTCTCGCCCTTTGCCTCGCCCCGCTCCACGCAAATCCCCTAAACCCCAAGGGCAACGCCAAGATCACCACACACGAAGCCCAGCACATCGCCCTGAAACACTCTCCCGGGGCGCGGGTCGCGGAGGCCAAGCTCGAGACCGTTCACGGGACGCTCGTCTGGTCGCTGAAAATCATCGAGCCCGGAAACAAAGCGCCGCAACTCGTCGCGGTCGACGCCAAGACCGGCCGCATCATCGCCGCCGGCGACCAGAAGCCCTGAGGGAAGCCGCCTAACGAGCGCAGTTATTTCCCCCAGACGCCCTGGAGATAGCTGACCCGGCCCGAGCCGACGTGGTAGGCCTCAAAGGCTGCCGGGCTCTTCAGGTAATATTTCTGGTGATAATCTTCCGCGGGATAAAAAGGCATCCGCGGCAGGATCTCGGTCACGATCGGCTGATCGAATTTGCCTGACTTCGCGAGTTTTTCCTTCGACGCCTCGGCCGCCTTTTTCTCCTCGTCATTCGCGAAGTAGATCGCCGCCTGATAGGAGAGGCCGATGTCGTGGAACTGCCCGTCGGCCTGCGTCGGCCGGATGTTGTGCCAGAAAATATCGAGGAGCTGATCGTAGGAAATCTGCGCCGCATCGTAGGTCACCTCGATCACTTCGCGATGCTGGGTTTTATGCGCGGAGACGAGCTCGTAATTCGCGGTCTCCTTCGTCCCGCCGGTGTAGCCCACGACGGTTTTGGTCACGCCTTTCGCCGCATCGTAGGGCGGCTGCATGCACCAAAAACAGCCACCGGCGAAAACGGCGGTTTTGGTTTCGGCCTGCGCGCTGACCGGAACACTGGCCAAGCCGAGAAGGAGAGCGAGAATCGAGAAAAGTTTGTGCATATTCCTGACTAAGAGTGACTGACGCGGTTGAATATTCCAGCGGCCGGACCGCGGCGGAAGTGGAGCTGGTGCCGGAAGACTACTTCGCGCCACTCGATCTCGCCGCGATTTTTCCTCGGCGCGCTCCGCTCGAGCTCGATCTCGGCTGCGGCGATGGCGCCTTCCTCATCGCACTCGCGGCGCGCCATCCGGAACGCAATTTCCTCGGGATCGAGCGACTCGTCGGACGCATTCGCAGCGCCTGCGGAAAAGCGGCCCGCGGGAACTTGCGCAACGTGCGCGTGCTCCTGATCGAGTCGGCTTATGCAGTGGAATATCTGCTCCCGCCGGCGTCGATCGACGTCGTGCATCTCTTGTTTCCCGACCCGTGGCCGAAGAAACGTCATCATCGCCGCCGGATCGTGACCGCGGATTTTCTCGCGAAGGTTCAGCGCATCCTCGCGCCCGGCGGCCGGCTGCGGATCGCGACTGACCAGGAAGACTACTTTGAAGCCATCCGTGAACTGGTCGCGGCGACGACTTTTAGTGCCTCGCCGGATGACGCCGGAGCGGAATTTCCCCGAACGACTTTCGAAAAACACTTCGTCGCTGCTGGCGAGCCGATTTACCGGCTCGGGCTGCGG
This sequence comes from Chthoniobacterales bacterium, assembly GCA_050997075.1. Classification (GTDB taxonomy): domain Bacteria; phylum Verrucomicrobiota; class Verrucomicrobiia; order Chthoniobacterales; family UBA10450; genus Palsa-1392. Next base: position 440 of record JBPCRH010000152.1, on the reverse strand, counting down.
AAAGTTTCCTGACCGAGAAACGGCGTCGCGCTCCAATGCTCGGCGCCGAAATCGAGTCGGACCGCGCCGGTTTCGTCCTGGCGAAAGAGCGTGATCCCGCGCGCCCGGATCGCCTGCGCCCAATCGTCCGGCACTCGCTCGCGCGCGGGGAACGCGATCGAACTGGCGATGATCATCTTCGGCTGGACCGCGTCGATGAACTGCTCGAGATCGACTTTGCCGGAATAGTGCCGCCCTTTGATCAGGATGTCGCTCGCGAGTTCGTTAGGCACGGCGAGTAAAGCTTCCTCGGTTTTAGGGCCGCTGTCCGAGAGGAGCAAGACGTGAAATTTCTCCGCGATTTCCAGGCGCACGACGAGCGCGGCATCGTCCGCCGCCTTGGCCCTAAAAGGCGCGGGCGGAAAAAGAACCTGCGCGGTCACGTGCGGCCCAAGCCGAAA
>JBPCRH010000123.1:0-3573 GCA_050997075.1 Chthoniobacterales bacterium | reverse complement strand
TGTGGCATTCGCACAGATTTCCTGGCTTACACGGTCGACCGCAGCGTCTACAAGCAGGGTAAGTTTACTCCCGGCACGCGCATTCCTATCCATCCGCCGGAAAGAATCCGGGAGACCAAACCCGATTTCCTCTTTATTCTCCCGTGGAACTTAAAGGACGAGATCATGAAACAGAACTCCTTCATCCGGGAATGGGGCGGCAAATTTGTCGTGCCGATCCCGGAAGTCACCGTCTATGAGTAACTCGCCGCGTCCATGAAAGTCGTTCTCTTTTGCGGAGGTCAGGGCATGCGCCTGCGGGAAGGTCCGCAGCCCGTGCCCAAGCCGATGGCTGTGATCGGTTACCGCCCGCTCCTCTGGCACCTGATGAAGTATTACGCGCACTATGGACACAACGACTTCGTTCTTTGCCTTGGTTACGGGGCGGACATCATCAAGCAGTCCTTCCTCGACTATAACGAATGTGTCTCGAATGACTTTGTCCTCTCCGAGGGCGGGAAGAAAGTGGAACTCCTGCGCAAAGACATTGAGGACTGGCGGATCACCTTTGTCGACACCGGCCAGAATTCGAATATCGGTCAGCGCCTTCTGCGGGTTAGGCAATTCGTGGAAAATGAAGAAGTTTTTCTCGCGAACTATGTCGACGGTCTGACTGACCTGGTCCTGCCCCAGGAGATCGACTACTTTTTGGGTAAGCAGAAGGTGGCCTGTTTTCTTGGAGTGACTCCAAACGCGACCTTCCACACGGTCTCCGTGGATGAAGGTGGACTGGTCAATAGTATTTCCCGCATCGCCACCTCCGGTAATCTCATTAACGGCGGCTTCTTTGTCTTCCGCCGCGAGATTTTTAATTACATCAATGAGGGCGAAGACCTGGTTGAGGAACCTTTCCGCAGGCTCATCGCGGAACGTCAACTCGTGACTTATCCCTATGGCGGGTTCTGGGCTTGCATGGATACTTTCAAGGAGAAGCAACAGCTCGAAGACCTACACGCGAGCGGCCGCGCGCCGTGGCGGGTCTGGGACGCGCAGTAGTCATGCTCGCACTCGATCTCTCGGCGCAGGTTCGGAACATTCTTTGTCTCGGCGCGCACGCCGATGACATCGAGATAGGTTGTGGCGGAACGCTTCTGAAATGGATCGCGGCGCGGCCCGATCTGAATATTCGCTGGGTCGTCTTCACCGCCGAGGGGAAGCGCGCGCGCGAGGCGCGGACTAGTGCGAAGGCGCTGCTCCGGCCGACGAAGTCGAAAGTGCTCGTGGAGAAATTTCGCACCAGCTTTCTCCCTTTTGAGGGTCGAAAAGTAAAAGAGTTCTTCGAGACTTTGCACCGGTCCTACGAGCCCGACCTGATCTTCACGCATTACCGCGAGGACCGGCATCAGGATCATCGGTTACTTTCGGACCTGACCTGGAACACTTACCGCGATCATCTCATCCTCGAGTATGAAATTCCAAAGTACGACGGCGACATGGGTGCTCCGAATTTTTTGGTTCCCCTCGATGAAAAATTAGCTCGAAAAAAAGCCGCGCATCTCTGCCACTATTTCCAGACGCAGTCGAACAAACACTGGTTTGCGGAAGAGACCTTTCTCGGCTTGATGCGACTGCGCGGGATGGAGTGTGCGGCCTCTTACGCCGAGGCGTTTTACAGCCGCAAGCTGGTCTGCGCTTGAGAGCTAGTGGTAAACGAACCCGGTCGCGGTCACGACCTTCCCGTTGTGAATGAGCGCGGTGTGTTTCTGCGGGCCAGTGTAAGCCCCGAAAACGTTGCGGGCGTTGACGGTGAAATCGACGAGATAACCCGGGACCTGCCGGTCTTTGGTAACGGCTAACTGCCCCTGGCGCGGCGCCCCGAGCCATTTCACGACTACGCTCTTGGGATCGACAAGGCCGCTACTGAGCCAGGCCGTGACGATTTCCTGGTAGTTCGCCGGGTAGGAACCGTAGAGGGTCGAATCCGGAGTGGGACTTTGCGACGGCGATTTCGCGGGCAAGAGCAGGAAGAAGAAGGCGAAGAAAGAGAGAAGTCTGACGAGGCGGAGCATCCCTTATCGTAGTGCCGCAGGTCTCGATGTCGAGGCGCGGTGAAGAGTCTTCCCTTCGAGCGCCGATCTGTTAATGGATTCCTCATGCAATCTCTTCTCATCCTTTTCGCGACCGGCCTTCTTCTGCTCGGAGGCGTCATCCCGAGCCGCGCGCAAACTCCTTCCCCCGCCCCGACGACCTCGGCGCCTGCCGCTGGTTCGCTCGATCCCGCCGCCGCCACCCAGGCGTGGCTCGACACCGTCCCGGCCGACAAGCGCGCGAAATCGGACGCCTATTTCGAGGGTGGCTATTGGCTCATCCTCTGGAATTTCCTGCTCAGCGCTGCGATTGCGCTGCTCCTGCTCTATAGCGGAGTCTCCGCGCGGCTGCGCGATTTCGCCGAGCGCACCATCCGTTTCCGTCCGGTGCAGGTCGGGATTTATGCGGTCAGCTACGTCCTGCTCGTCATTCTGCTTGCCTTCCCGCTCGATCTCTACACGGGATTTTTTCGGGAGCACAAATACGGGCTAGCCACGCAAAATCTTCCGGCGTGGCTGGGCGACCAGGCAAAGTCGCTGATGATTGCGGTCATCCTCATGCCACTCCTGCTGATGGCGCTCTACGGCGTCTTCCGGCGCGCGCCGCGGACTTGGTGGCTTTGGGGCACCGGCGTCGGCGTGGTCTTTCTCGTCCTCGGCATGATGGTCGCGCCGGTCTTCATCGAGCCGATTTTTAATACCTACAAGCCGCTCGCCGATCCGAAGATCAGCGCACCGATCCTCGCGATGGCGGCGGCGAACGAAATCCCCGTGCACCAGGTTTTCGAAGTCGACGCCTCCCGGCAATCCAATCGCGTCAGCGCCAACGTGGCCGGCATTTTCGGCACCGCCCGGATCGCTCTCAACGACAACCTCCTCAAGCAATGCACGCTCCCGGAAATCCGCGCAGTCATGGCGCACGAGATGGGTCATTACGTACTCAATCATGCGCTCAAGCTCGTGATCTACTTCGGGCTTTTCATCCTGGTCGGCTTCGCTGTCGTCAATGCCGTCTTCGATCGCTGCGTGCAGCGCTGGGGTACGCGCTGGGGCGTTCACGGCATCGCGGACCCGGCCGGTCTCCCGCTGCTTTCGCTCATTTTCTCGACCTATTTTTTCCTCCTCACCCCGATCCAGAACACCGCTGTGCGCGTGACCGAGCGCGAAGCCGACGCTTTCGGGATCAACACCGCGCGGGAAGCCGACGGCTTCGCGATGGTCGCGCTCAAGCTCGGCACTTATCGCAAGCTCAACCCGGGGCCGTGGGAGGAAGCGATCTTCTTCGATCACCCGAGCGGCCGGGCTCGCATCCGGATGGCGATGGATTGGAAAGCGGCCCACCTCCCGGCCGGCGACGCCGCCGATCCGATCAGGATTTCTTCTCGTTAGGCCACGGGAGTCTCATCAAGGGAAATCGGCCGACCCCGGTGGGGCGGGATTCCCCCTTGTTTTTTTTTTCCCCCCCCCACCTCGCAACCCCCGCCCCCCGACATCCCCCCCCCACCCC
>JBPCRH010000035.1:0-2878 GCA_050997075.1 Chthoniobacterales bacterium | reverse complement strand
TGAAGAGCTGGGCGCAGCTGCCGTTCCGCGGGCAGATCAACGCCACGATTCCGGACCTGAATGGTTTCGCGCAATTATTCGGCGCGACGACCGGCGATTTTTCCGGGGCGTTGACGGCCAGGGGCGACGTCGATCTGGTCAACCCGGAAGCGTCGGGTCGGCTCGCCTGGAACGGACGGGGAGTGACCTTTCGCGGGGTGGCGTTGGATTCGTTAGGCGCGGCGATTCAATTGCACGGACGCGAGGTGGTGCTGGAAAACCTGGAGGCGCGCCATGGCGAAGACTTTCTGCGCGGGGAGGGGAGTATTGATTTGTCGGCCGGTCATCGTTTTTCGGGCAGGCTGACCGGAGCGATCGGCGATTTCGGGGTTTACGCGCCGCTTCTTCCCTCCGCCTGGCGTGCCGGGAAGATCGGGGGCGGCGCCACTTTTGACTGGCGGGGCGACGGGACGCTGGCTGCCCATTCCGGCACGGTGCAGCTTTTTGCGCATGGCCTGCAACTGCCGGTCGCACCGCTCCGGCTGCCGCTCGATCTCACCCTTGAGGGCAGTTATTCGCCGCGGGACATTTTCTTCCGCACATTCAGTCTGGCGAACGAGCGTTTTTCGTTAGGCGGTTTTCTCATGCTGGGGAGCAATTTCATCGAGCTGCAGTCCTTTGAATTGACCCTCGAGGGAACGCACCGCGCCGCCGGGACGCTCTTCCTGCCCTTCAGCTTTGCCCGGTGGCGCGCAATCCACAGCTGGCTCGCGGCTTTTGATGAAGAGCAGAAATTCGATGTCGATCTCTCGCTCGATCACCTCGACCTCGCGAAACTTGGCCAGGCGCTGGGTGAGGAATCGTTAGGCGGCGGCATTCTCAAGGGCAATCTTGCCGCCTTCGGTCTCCTGCGCGCTTTGCAGTTGACGACCGATTGGCATCTTGAAAATTTCGGCACCACGAAAAGCCGAAACGTGATCGACTTTCATGGGCGACTGGATGGCGGCCGGCTGGAGGCCGAAACCACCGCGCGGTTTGGTGTCTCCAGTCCGGTCAACGGGCGGGTATCACTCCCCTTGCGCCTGGAAAAGAAGGTCATGGCAACGGATTCCTGGATCGATCCGGCCGCAGACTTGAGCGCCACGTTCGATTGCCCGGCGCTCTTTCTGGAGACCTTGCCTAACGAATGGCGCGTTGCTCAGTGGCACGGCTTGGTCACAGGAAAGATGACTTGCGAGGGGCGCTTTCCAACCCCCGCGATCCGAGGGGAGGCGGACATTTTGAATGCCGGTTTCCAGCCCGCGCCGCCCTGGCCCGAGGTGAATGCGCCCCGTGCGCACATCGGATTTTCCGATCCGGCGGCGGTGGTCGATCCGCTCCACTGTGAAGTCGATTCCATCCCACTCGACTTGCACGGCAACCTTGCCGTTAGTTCGACGGGATTCGATCTGCGGATGTTTCCAGACTCGCAGAAGATCGAACTGCTCCAGCAACCGCCGGCGGGCGCACAGCTCTCGAGCGTGAGGCTGTTAGGCGAAGGCCGCACTGAAAATCAGCCGGTCTTGCGCGAAGTGCTCGTTAGGGGAACGATCCGGCCGACCGCACTCAGCCTTACGCTAACCAGTGCGAGTGGAGCCGACGAAACTTCGCAAACGACCTATTTTGGAGGCGGCAACAGCGCGAAGGAAAGCCCGCTGCTCCTCCGGATCGCCGCCCCCGAGCCGGCCACTGGATTGGAACTCCGGTCGGCACGTTAGGCCCGACGAGCTTGGGAGCGCGTTGCGCTAGTGATAAACGAAACCGGTCGCGGTCACGACCTGTCCATCGCGGATGAGCGCCGTGTGTTTTTGCGCACCGGTGGGTGCGCCGAAAATGTTGCGTGCGTTGACCGAGAAATCGACCAGGAACCCGGACACTTTTTGGCCTTTGCCGACATCGAGTTCACCCGGCCGTGGCTCGCCGAGAAACTTAATGTCCGCGCTCCGCGGGTCTCCCAAACTGGTGCTAAGCCAGTTCGTGATGATCTCCTTGTAGCTCGACGGATAGGCGCCGTAAACCGCGTTGGGCGGCGGCGGATTCTGCGCGAAACCGCCCGCGGTCAGACAGGCCAGCGCACCTGCCAAGAGAACCCATCTCAATTGCCTTTGCACTCGGTAAAATAACAGGGGGCGTGCCGGAAGTCGAGGCCGGGAAAAGAAACTTCTCTTTCCGTAGAGGCCCATCTATTCGTCGGAGATGAAATTTGTTCTCTGCTGCCTGGCCAGTTGCCTAACGATTTTGGCGACGCTCTTGCAGGCGCACCCCGCGCCTCTGACGAACTCCTCCATTACCGCTAAATCGTTCGATCCAGCGGCGGCGACGCGCGCCTGGTTGGAAACCATCCCGGCAGATAAGCGCGCCCGGTCGGATGCATATTTCGAGGGCGGGTACTGGCTCATCCTTTGGAATTTTTTGTTCGGTTCCGCGATTTCGATTTTCCTGCTCGCGAGCGGACTTTCCGCGCGGCTGCGTGATCTCGCCGAGCGCATTTCCCGCTTCAAGGCTATTCGGGCTGCGCTCTACGCGGTGTCCTACGTTCTGATTGTCTATCTCCTCTCTTTCCCGCTGCTGGTTTACTCCGACTTCTTCCGCGAACATGCCTATGGCTTCGCCAACCAGAGCTTCGCGCCGTGGTTTGGCGAACAGCTCATCGGCCTCTCGCTCGAAGTGGTTTTCAGCGGCCTTCTCATGATGGCGCTTTATGCGGTTTTTCGGCGCGCGCCTCGGACTTGGTGGCTTTGGGGAAGCGGCCTCGCGTGTCTTTTTCTCGCGTTGCAGATGTTGATCGCGCCTGTTTTCATCGCGCCGCTTTTCAATACCTACAAGCCACTCGCGGATCCAAAGATCAGCCGGTCGATCC
>JBPCRH010000409.1:0-9537 GCA_050997075.1 Chthoniobacterales bacterium | reverse complement strand
TTTTGCGCGGCGTTTTTTATTCGTTAGGGGAATGCTCCTCACCCTTGCGCTGGTGGCACTTTGGGGCGTGCCCGCGCTCCTGCGCACGCATGGGGAATTCTTCGCGGTCGGGCTCGGCCGGCACGTGGTCGGGCGCTCGTTTGGGACGATGCAGGGGCATGGCGCGCGCTCCGTCCTGGTCGCGCTCGGGTCGCTCCCGTATTATTTCCTCACCGTCTTCGTGAGCTTCGCGCCGTGGTCGGCCAAGCTCCCATTGCTCGCGCGCCGGCTTTGGCAGAAACGCGATGCGCTCGATCTCTATCTCCTCGGGGGCGCGGCGGTGATCTTCGTCATTTTCTCGATCGTACACACGAAGCTGACGCACTACATCCTGCCCGCGTTTCCGCTCCTCGCGTTCCTGCTCGCGCGCCATTGGGAAGCGACCTCCCGCACCTTGTGGAAATGGTCGCTGACGACCGCCTCGCTTGGGCTCGCGATCGCGCTGATTGGTTTCCCATTGCTGGCGCCGCTTTTCTTCGCTACCGCCCTTTTCCAAAAAGCAAAACCTTATCTGCAGCCCGAGATGGATTTCGCCGCTTATGATTGCGACACGCCGAGCCTGGTCTGGCTGTTTCGCAGCCGCGTGCATGGCTTCCTTTTTTATAACCAGAAAAACGGTCGCGACGTGGCCACGATTCGACCGGATCAGGTGCCGACCTTTCTCGCTGCGCCCGGCGCGCATTTCGTGGTCCTTCCGACGCCGTTGGCGGATGGACTTTACCCGACCCTGCCGAAGGGTTATCGAAAGTTCTCGACGAGCGGGTTCATCATCGCCAACGGGCGCTGGGTGAACCTGACCTTGATCCTGAAGAACAGATGATCACTTTCCTGCACGGCCGCCTCTCGAGCGCGCTCCCGACCCAGGCGACCATCGATGTCGGCGGCGTCGGTTACGAGGTCTTCATCCCGCTCTCGAGCTACGACAAACTCCCCGAGCCGGGCCAGCCGGTGCAGATCCTGACTCATCTGCACGTGCGCGAGGATGCGCAGATTCTTTACGGCTTCATGACTGCGGCGGAGCGTGATTTGTTCCGGCTCCTGGTCAACCACGTGAGCGGCATTGGCCCCAAGCTCGCCCTCGCGGTCCTGAGCGGAATGAGCGTGAGCTATTTCAAAAGCGCGGTCGTCAACTCGGATGTCGCCTCGCTCTCGAAGATCAGCGGTCTCGGGAAAAAAACCGCGGAACGCATCGTTCTCGAATTAAAAGACAAGCTCGGGGTCGCGGCCGCCTGGGAGGTCGCGAGCGGCGCACACGCCCCGACCCCGGAACAGGAGCAAGCGAACGAAGCCGTCCTTGCGCTGATCTCGTTAGGCTACAAACAGGTCGAGGCGCACCAGGCGGTCCGCGAGGTGCAGGCGGCAAACAAGGAAACGAGCAGCGCCGAAGACCTCGTTAGGCTGACCCTGCAACGCCTCGCTTCCGGAAAGTAGGCGGCGGCGCGGACTCGTTAGGCAAACTTGCCTAACGGCGGCGCCCAGACCGCGCGGCACCTTTCGATTTTGTTTGGAAAAAAGGCTTGTCAGCCTGCGCGCGGCTCATTAAGCCGGGGTTTGTCGCCTAACAAACTATGAAAACGAAAGCCCTTCGGAAAAACGGTTGGTCCAGGACAATCCCCGCCTTGAGTGCGGCCTTCCTCCTCGTGCTTGCAAGTGCCAGCGCGTGGGCCCAGGACGCGGTCCAAAGACCCAGCGCGCCGGAGTCGAGTGCGGCGGCCGCGGCCACCGCGCCCCGACCCGCTGGCCCGCTGCCGATCGCGCCTGCGCCCGCGGCGGTGCCCGCGAACCTGGCCCAAGCCGAAGCCGCTAAGCGCAACGCCGATGGCACGCTCACCGACGGAACCGGAGCCACGGCTGACCGCGTTATCGTCACCGGTTCAAATATCCCGACGGCGGATGAGGTCGGCGCTAACCCGGTTCTGACTTACGATCGCACAAGCATTGCGAAATCCGGCGAGCGCACCGCAGAAGAGTTTCTGCGCAACCTGCCGGTCGCGAACGCCAACGGCGTGCCGGTTTCCAACAACGAGAATGGTTCTAATACCGCAGTCGGCGCGGCGGCGATTGCGCTCCGCGGTTTCGATTCCCGCGCGACCCTTGTCCTCCTCGACGGGCGCCGCGTGGCGCCTTACCCGGTGGGCAATAACCCGGGCTCGGTCAATGCCATGTTTGTCGATTTGAATTCGATTCCGCAGGCCGCGATCGAGAGCATCGAGATTCTGAAAGACGGGGCCTCCACCACCTACGGCGCGGATGCGGTCGCGGGAGTGGTGAACCTGAAGATGCGCCATTATTTCGATGGCGCCGAGGTGAAGGTCGAGTACGGGAACACCACCGATAAGGACTCGGGCGTCCTCTCCGCTTCGCTCACCTACGGGGTGGGGAACGGCACGACCGAGGTCAGTGGGACCCTGAATTATTATCATCGCAACGCGATCGCGAACCGCGACCGGAGTTACTCCGCGATTCCTCCGTTCCTGAGCTCGAATGCGAGCCCTTACAATCTTCAATTGAGCAACGCGGCCGTGGCGGAAGCCGGCGGCACGGTCGTCCCGAGCGACAACGGCACGCAGTTCGCGACCGCACCCGATTTCACAAACGGGTCGGCGCCGGCGAGCGGCTTTCTTTACAGCGGGTCGCGCATCCGGGCGGGTGCGAACGGGTTTAACTTCAACGAGTTCTCGCTCTCGTTTCCCTCCACCGAGCGCTACGGCGGTTACACGCACTTCGAGCACAAGTTCTTCGGCGACCAGGTCGTAGTCTATGGCGATGTGCTGTATCAAAACGTCCAGAGTCACAATGAGCTGGCTCCGCCCGCCACCGGATCGTTCCAGACTGCCGGTCAGGTGACGCTCGCGATTCCACCACGCGAGGCGAACCTCGCCGGGACCACGCCCTTCGGCGGCCCGACCTACACCGAGACCGGGGTAACTCCGGGCGCGTTTAATCCTTTCAATCCTTTTAACCAGATCATCTCCGGCGGCAGCCGCGCGCGTCTCGCGGAATTTGGCAATCGCAAGTTCGACAATGAGACCGACGCCTTTCTCACCACGGTCGGGGTGAAGGGCGATAAACTGTTTGACGGCACCTGGGGCTACGACGCCGGCTTTCGCTACAGCCAGGTGAAAAACGTCCAGACCGGAACGCAGGTTTCCATCTCGCGCTTCAACCGCATTCTGAACCAGGCGGATCCGATCTTCGATCCGAATTCCTCCGAATACATCGGCACGACGGTCGCCTTCAATCCCTTTGGGGATTTTCGCGTCCCCATTCCCTCGAACGCCGCCTCTGTCGCCTTCGCTACGGTGCATCCCAAGGATGAGGACACTTCGAAACTGGCGACTCTCGATGCGAATCTCTATACGACCTCGCTTTTTGAATTACCGGCCGGCGGAGTGGGCCTGGCTTTTGGCGGTCAGTTCCGCAAAGAATCGCTCGACCAGAACCCTGACGCACTAAACGTCGCCGGAGACATCTCGGGGAACTCGCCGGTCCCCACGGCCAATGGCGGCCGGCGGTCCTACGCCTTCTATGCCGAGACGGACGTGCCGATCTTTAGCCCACAGAACGCGATTCCCGGATTCCATTCCTTGAACATCACCGGATCCGGCCGCTACGAAGCGTTCCGGAACAACAACACCGACGTGCTCGTGCCGAAAGTCGGCGTGCGCTGGCAACCTTTCGACGACCAACTCACCCTCCGTGCGACCTGGGGCGAAGGCTTCCGCGAGCCGAGCCTGGAAGAACTTTATTCCGCGCCGATCTCGGGCTTGAAACTCTCGCACGATCCGATGAACGGCGGCGCCTTCGAGCCGGAAACGAACGTGCTCATCGTGAGTAATCCAAATCTGCAGCCTGAAGAATCCAGTTCCTACAACTTCGGCGTCGTTTACTCGCCGAAGTATGTCCCGGGCCTGACCTTCTCCGTTGACGCATGGGGCATTGATCGCGACAAGGTCATCGGCTCGTCGCCCGCGGACGAAGTGCTCGCGCGCGAGCTGACGGGAATGCTCTTGAACGGGGAATCAGTCGAGCGCGACGCCGGCGGCGGCATCACGCGCATCGTCACGCAGAACCGGAATCTCGGTTCGCAATCGGCGAACGGAGTCGATTTCACGCTGCTTTACCAGAAGGAAACGGCCTGGGGCACGTTCACGTCGATTACCCAGGCCACCTGGTTGTATAACTTCCAATTTCCCCAGGGAGAAACGGCTCTGGGCCTGGGTCTCGGCTCGGGCAACCTCGTCGGTTTCACGACAAACCCCGGCGCCTCAAACGAGGGTTATTACGAGTGGAAGGCTGATACCAGCCTCGATTGGGGCTGGAAGGGCTTCGACGTCGTTGGGACCGTGCATTACATCGACGGCTTCGACGAACTCGATCCGAATCTCGTGCCGCGCTCGGTCGAGTATACGATCCGGCTCGATCTCCAGGTTTCCTACGACTTCAGCTCGCTCATCCCGGTCGAAACCAATCCGGTCCCGGGCTATTCCAAAGACGCGAAGGGTGTGAGCACTGCCCAAGTCGCTTCAACCTCGACGATGGATCACTCCGTCGCGTCGCGGCTGCTCACGGGCACGGTCATTACCGTTGGCTGCAACAATGTCTTCGACGACCCTCCGCCGTTTTCCTCCGGTGAAGGCGGGAACGCGGTCGGCTATCCTGGCTTTACCTACGACGCCACCGGCCGGTTCGTTTACGTCCGCCTAACGAAGAAATTCTAAGAGGACGTCTAAAATCTCGGTCATTCCGAGCGGAGCGTAGCGCAGTCGAGGAATCCCGTGGAGTGAGCTTAAGCTTTCGCCACGGGATCCCTCGACTCCGTCCCGCGGCCGCGGGGCTCCGCTCGGGATGACACGACTTTTTAGACGCTCTCTTTGCGCGGCCATCCAGCGGCTTTAGGCGTCGCTGGTTTGCGGCGTAGAACAGGCAGCCTTACCCTGCGCCAGTGAAAACGCTCCTCTCCGCCAGCGTTATCTTGTTCTTCCTCAGCCAGCCGCTGCCCGCTGATCCCAAACCGAAACAGGAGCGCGCAGGCCGGACGGAAAAATCCGAAGAGCGCCTCGTCTTCGTGAACGGCTCGCTCATCCCGCAGCGGATCAAGGTGCAGTCGCTCGGCACCGCCACGGTCTCGCCGGTGCGCATCATTAATCGGCACGAAATCGACGGCACCGGGCGCGTGACCACGCCCGGCGGGTTCGCGAACGAACCTTCCGTGAGCATCGTCGGGCACTGATTGTCCACGCTCACGATCTTCGTAGCCTAACGAATGAAAATCCGCTACGACGTGGTCATTCTCGGGGCCGGTCACAATGGTCTCGTGGCCGCGAGTTATCTCACCCGCGCAGGCTTGAGCGTCCTGCTCCTCGAGAAAAATGACTACCTCGGCGGCGCGACCACTTCGCAGCAGGTCTTCCCCGATTACGACGCGCGTCTCTCGCGTTATTCCTATCTCGTCAGTCTTTTCCCCGAGAAAATCATCCGCGACCTCGGGCTCGATCTCGAGCTGCGCAGGCGCACCACCGGCTCCTTTACACCCTACGAAAAGGCGGGCCGCCACGACGGCCTCCTCCTCAGCAACGTCTCCGAAGAAGTAAGCCGCGCCTCTGTTCGCCGACTCACCGGGAGCGAGCACGAGTTCGAGCAAATGCAGAAATTCTACGAGCTCTCGCGCCTCTTCGCGGAAGAAATCTGGGACACGATGCTCGAGCCGTTGCGCTCGAAGGACGACCTTCGCCAGCGCTTCGAGGGGAGCGACCAGGGGCGCGAAGCTTGGCGCAGTTTCGCGGAAGAACCGCTCGGTCTCTCGCTCGAGCGTTATCTTCAGGATGATCTGCTTCGCGGCATCGTCTTCACCGACGCGAAGATCGGCGTCAGCACTTACCCGAACGATCCGACATTGTTACAGAATCGCTGTTACCTCTATCATCTGATCGGGAATAAGACCGGGGAGTGGAAAGTGCCGGTCGGCGGAATGGGCGCGGTCGCGCAAAAACTCGAGGACGCTGCGCGTGCGGGTGGCGCGGAAATGCTCACTTCGGTTCGCCTGCGCCGGCTCGACCTGGCCGGGAAGAATCACCCGGTGGCGTTCGAGCATGAGGGTAAGACGGCGACGGTCGATGCGCGTTTTCTCCTCGTGAATTTCGGTCGCAACGTCCTCGCGAAATTGACCGGCGACGTCTTCGAGCCGGACGCGACTGACGAAGGTTCGGTCTTCAAAATTAACCTCCTCCTCAAAAGGCTGCCGAAGCTGAAAGCGACGCGCTATCCGGCAAACGAAGCTTTCTGCGGCACCTTCCACATCGACGAAGGCTACGCCGAGATGAACCGCAGCTACGCGCAGACGCAGGCCGGGCAGCTCCCCACGAAAATCCCGTCGGAGATTTACTGCCACACGCTGACCGACGACAGCATCCTCTCGCCTGAGCTGCGTGCGCAGGGCTTCCATACCCTGACGCTTTTCGGCATCGATACCCCATGGTCGCTTTTCGCGGGCAACAACGAAACCATGCGGGCCGCCGCCGAGCGCCGCTTTCTCGACGGGATCAATCGCTGGCTCGACGAACCGCTGGAAGATTGTCTCGCTGTCGCGCGCGACGGCAGTCTCTGCCTCGAGAGCAAAAGCCCGGTCGATATCGAGGATTCGTTAGGGCTTTTTCACGGCAACATTTTCCAATCCGCGCCGAGTTTCCCTTTTGCGCCGAACCCCGAGCAGGTCGGGACATGGGGCGTCGAGACGAAATGGGAAAACGTCTTTTTCTGCGGCTCGAGCGCGCACCGCGGCGGCGCAGTCAGCGGCATCCCGGGGCACAACGCAGCGCGGAAGGTGCTGGAAAGTCTCTGACGAAAATGGGAGGGCGGCGCCTCGTCGGCCGAGATCGAGTCGAAGCAACCGGCGCGGTCGACAATCGCTTGTCATCCCGAGCGGAGGAGAAGGGGGAGTCGAGGGGGTCCGTGGGGTTTCCGTGAAAGTGTGTTTTTGGACTGTACAGAAGACTCGCGGGATCCCTCCAGTCCGCCTTCGTCCCCGCTCGGGATGATGGGACGGCGGCAAATTCGCACGTCTCTGTGTTTTGACCGTGACCGCACCGATATGTCCTCGAACCCACATGAAACGACTCCAGGAAGGGGAAGAATTGAGCTTGACAGAATAATCTGCAAGACAGAGTAATCTGTTATGCAGGAAGAAATTTCTCCGGCCGAGGCTGAGCGCTCCCTGCGTGAGGTCGAAGATTCCCGGGCAACGATGCGGCGCGCGATCCGCGCGCATCGCGGACACCTCTATCTCTGGCTCTGGGGCGGCGTCTGGATCGCGATGGCGCTGCTCGTTTATTTCCGCGGCCAACGCGGATTCGCTTTCTTCCCCTGGTTGATTTTCCCCGCCATGATCCTCTCTTTCGCGTTCGGCGCTTTCCAGAGTCGCCAGATTCGAGCGCCGATCGACAAACGCTTCCTCGGCGCGCTCGCCTCCATCCTCGCGTTCGGAGTTTTGTGGCCGGTCGTGCTCGGTGGCTTCGGGCATCCGCCTAACGATATGCGGAGTTTTGCTTTCATCTGTCTGCTCGTCATGCAGGTCTACGTGCTCGCCGGAATTTGGTTCGATAATTATCTTCTCATCATCGGCCTGTTCGTCTCCGCGCTGATCTTGATCGGTCTGTTTTTATTCCCGCACATCTTCTGGATCTGGTTCGCCGTTTTTTGTGGCGGGCCGATTTTTCTTTCCGGGTTCCTGGTGCGCTACGGGTGGCGCTGAGGCGGGCTGCGACATGGGCGAACTCGACTCCGTCATCCATCAACCCGCGCGCCTTCGCATCATGGGCGCGCTCTGCGGACTGGCACCTGGGAAGCAGGTCGATTTCAGTTTCCTGAAAAAGAAACTCGCGCTCACGGACGGCAACCTCGGCGCGCATCTCCTCACGCTGGAGGAGAAGGGCTACATCAAGGTGGAAAAAACCTTCGTCGGCCGGCGTCCGAAAACGTTTCTCGCCGTGACCAAGCAAGGCCGCCGCGCGTTCGACGCCCACGTCGCGGCGTTGCAGGCCATTCTGGCCACGAGCACTCGCTGAACTTCGCCCGCTCTCTTTTTCCCATGCTCACGACGATCAATCTGACGAAACGCTTCGGGTCGATCACGGCGCTCGATCGTGTTTCGCTCACTCTGGAAGCGGGAGAAATCTTCGGACTCCTCGGCCCAAACGGCGCGGGCAAAACGACCCTCATGTCCCTGATCGCGGGACTGCGCTCGCCGGATGAAGGCGAGATCTTGTTCGAGGGCGAACCGGTGCGTTCGGAACGGATCGAGCAGAGGGCGCGACTGGGTGTCGTGCCGCAGGCGCTGGCTCTCTATGAAGAGCTGAGTGGCGAAGAAAACCTGCGTTTGTTTGGCCGGCTCTACGGCTTGAGCGGGGCGGTTTTGCGGGAGCGGGTCGAGGAAGGTTTGCGTCTCGTGCAGTTGCACGAGCGGCGGCGCGATCAGGTGAAGACCTACTCGGGCGGAATGCAGCGTCGCCTCAATATCATCGCGGCGGTTTTGCACCGGCCGCAGCTTCTGCTCTGTGACGAGCCGACCGTCGGGGTGGACCCACAATCGCGGAACGCGATTTTCGAGCTCGTGGAAAAGCTCAACGGGGAAGGGACCACGATCGTTTACTCGACTCACTACATGGAGGAAGCGACTCGACTCTGCTCGCGCATCGGCATCATCGATCATGGGAAACTCCTCGCCCTCGGTACGCTCGATGAATTGCTCGTGCAGTTGCCGTTTGCCGAACAAATCCGCATGGCCCGCCGTCCGGAAATCGCGGCGCGGCTCGAGGAACTGCGAAAGTTTGGGGAGATCGCGGAAACGGATGAAGCCTTTGTGCTCACGGTCCGGGAAGGACTTCGCCTCTCCGAATTTTTCGCCGCCGTGGAACGCCTTGGTCTTTCTTATCGCTCCTTTGCCGTGACGCGGCCGACTTTGGAAAATGTTTTTCTCCATCTCACGGGCAAGACTTTGCGGGACGCCTGAGTGGGGAAATTCCGAATTCCGAATTCCGAAATCCGAAACAAACTCGAATGCTCGAAATTCAAATCCGAAACAAAAAGCGCGCGCGCCAGAATTTTTTGGTCATTCGAGCCTTTGGATTTCGGACTTCCTTCGGATTTCGGTATTCGAATTTCGGATTTAACTCCTTGACCACGAATTCTCCCAATTCCGCCTAACGAACTCCTTATGCGCACCATGTTCATCCTCCTCGGCAACGAGCTCCGGCGTTTCCTCCACGATAAGCCTGCGCTCTCCCTGACCTTTCTTGTACCGGTGGTGCTGATTTACATTTTCGGGCACGTCTTCGGAGTCAGCGGAGAAGGAAACAAGCCTGCGGGGATTCGGCTCGCCGTCGTTCGCCAGACGGACGCGCCGGTCGCGGTCACTATCACGACCGCGTTGCAGAAAGAAAAAGCCTTCAAAATCATCACCACGGAAAAGGTGGGTGAGCGTGATGCGCCTTTGACGGAAGT
>JBPCRH010000237.1:0-12646 GCA_050997075.1 Chthoniobacterales bacterium | reverse complement strand
GGCGTAGAATTTTTACCGGCGAAGTCCAAAGCATTCCGGTCCGCCAGACTCAGGCCGAGTTGATTGGTGTCCAGGAAATGTCAGCGACCTACGGGCCGTTGCTGGTGAACCGGATCCGGGGCGAAGTCGGGAAGTGGCGACAGGAACAATATCCCCAAACAACTCGAATAACCCGGGAACTCCTCAATTATTGGTTCCTCGGGGAACGCCCTACGCGCCTTTTCTTCGCGCAACGCGAAGCGATCGAGACGGCGATTTGGTTAAATGAGGTCGCCGAAAAATCGAACGCGGGGAATTTTATCCTGCGTGAGTTAGGGCAGGCGCAATCGCTCCAGGAAGGGTTGCCTCGTATCGCTTTTAAGATGGCGACCGGAACGGGAAAGACGGTCGTGATGGCAGCGTTAATCGCCTACCATTTCTACAATCGCCAGGAAAACGGCAGCGATGTTCGCTTTGCTGACAACTTCCTGGTCATCGCTCCCGGTGTCACGATCCGGGATCGCTTGGCGGTCCTGCGAGTCGACGTGCGCGACGGCACCGACGCTGAAGACTACTACGCGCAGCGCTCGCTCATCCCGCGAACGTGGCGGCGGCGGCTGCATGAGCTGAATAGCAAGCTTGTCATTACCAACTATCACGCCTTCGAGCCGAAGACCCTGCAGGGGAACAAGAGATCGCCCTCGGATGGCAAAATCGGGACAGATGGCAAAAAACAGGAGGCGAAAGAGGATTGGTCGCAAGCTCTTGGCCGGCTCATGAGTTTTCGCACCGGCTCGCGCCTCCTCGTTCTCAACGATGAAGCTCACCACTGCTACCTCCCGAGGGAGGACAAGCGAAAAGCGGAGGGAGAAGATACCAAGGAGGAGAACCTAAGGGCAGCCGTCTGGTTTAGCGGCCTCCGGCAGATCACCCAACGCTACAAGGTGCGGAGCATCTACGATCTGAGTGCCACCCCTTATTTTCTCACAGGCTCAGGCTATGAACCTTATTCACTCTTCCCTTGGGTTGTGAGCGACTTTGGTTTGACTGAGGCCATCGAGGCGGGGCTCGTGAAAATTCCTTTCCTTCCTACGTGGGACGATACCCAAGAGCTACAGATGCCCGTGCTGCGGAATCTCTATGATCACATCAAGGAGCAGCTTCCAAAGGCGGGTGTAAAGAAGCAGCGGGCACGGGCCAAAGAAAAAGGAGAAAAACTCGCCGAGCAACCGCCGCTTCTGCCCGATACCCTGAAGCTCGCTCTCAAAAAATTCTACGCCAATTACGAAGAGGATTACGCGAATCGCACTCACTCCCTTCCCAATGGAGATCGCCAGCTTGAGCTGACCGATTCTCCCCCGGTCTTCATCATCGTCTGCAACAATACGGCCGTTTCGAAAGAGGTCTATAAATACGTGGCTGGCTACGAAGTCCCTTCCACCAATGGAAACGGTCATAGTGACGTCCGTTTGGGCCAATTCGATCTCTTCTCCAACTTCGACCCGACTTCGCGCAAGGCGCGTCCCCGCCCGCCGACTCTTCTCATCGATAGCGATGCTTTGGAAAACTCCGGCCAGATTGATGCTGACTTCAAGCGTGTCTTCGCCCCGGAGCTGGAACAATTCAAACGCGACTACGCTCGCGTGCACGGCTCCGGCAGCGCCGAACAAATCACCGACGCGGAGATTCTAAGAGAGGTTGTAAACACCGTCGGGCGGCGAGGCGCCCTTGGGCATCACATCCGCTGCGTCGTTTCCGTTTCCATGCTCACGGAGGGTTGGGACGCGAACACCGTAACGCACGTTGTTGGCCTCCGTGCCTTCGGCTCTCAGCTTCTCTGCGAGCAGGTCGCCGGGCGCGCTTTGCGACGCGTCAACTACACGGCACTTCTTCCCTACGATTCCAATAGCGGCGAAGAGCTTCCGCTAAACACCCAGCGCAAGAAGGACGTGGTCTGGAAATTCCCCCCGGAGTACGCGCATATCATCGGCATTCCTTTCAAGCTTTACAAAGGCGGCAATACCACCATCCCCACCATCCCGACAACGCGCATCTTCGCCATGCCCGAACGCGAAGCGCTCGAGATCACCTTCCCGGTCGTGGAGGGTTACCGGATCGAGTATCCAGAGGAGGCACTCACCTGGGACTTCTCCAAGGTTGGCCCTTATACCTTCGACGCTTCCAAAATCCCTCTACACACCACTCTCGGCACGGCCATCTCGGCAGAAGAGAAGGAACTTACGGCTGATGACGTGCTCGCCATGCGAGACCAGCAGATTATCTACGACATCACCCGTGCGCTTTTGCGCGACCACTTCTCCGCCGAAGCTTCGAACCCAGAGTTCCAAAAGTTCCACCAACTGCGTGCCATCGTCTCAGATTGGTACAACAACCACATTCGGGTTCTTGGTCGCGGTCCCGAATGGAAGAAGCTCGTTTGGTTTACCGACCGCCAACCACTCCTGGCGCACATCACGCGCGGCATCTCCAGCGGCCCGGAGGGAACGCAACGCGTTCTCCCGATCCTGAATTATTACAACCCGACGAACTGCACTTCTTTCGTCAGGGGCCAAACCTCGCGCGAAACCTATCCGACCCGTTTTAGCCACGTGAACGCAGTGGTCCTCGACTCCGGTTGGGAAGGCAGAGCTGCCAAAGTGCTCGATGATCTCGCGGCGGAGCACGCGGAAAGCGGCGGACGCGCCCGCGGTATCGAGTCATGGGTGAAGAACTCGTTCCTCGATTTTCGCATTCCCTACACCGACAAAGCCGGCAAGGAACGCGATTACCTGCCCGATTTCATCGTGCGCATGCGTGATGCCGTGGGCGATCTGGTCATGCTCATCATTGAAGTCACGGGAGCGCGGATGGATAAACCCGAGAAGCTCTGGACGGTTCGCGAGCGCTGGATCCCGGCCGTCCATTCGGTCCGTGAGCGGTACGGCTGGCCACGCTGGGACGTGCTCGAACTCGACGGCGAAGAACAGGTCGCCGATTTGCGCAATTTCTTACTCGCAAAGTTCAAAGAGCCCGCCTTCGGCATCTGGAAGGATCGGAAGATTGATGCCAGAGCGTATGTCGATGCGATCCGCAGCGAATGGGATCGCGAATGAAGCGCGGCGTCTTCGATAGTGACGTCGTCATCGATTACCTGCAAAATGAGCAGCCCGCTTCCGATGTGATCGCGCAGTGTGATGAACGGCTTATCAGCCGCGTGACGTGGATCGAGGTGCTAGTGCGCGCACCGGATGCCGCGGAGGAGGCGCGCATCCGCTCGCTCCTGCAGCGTTTTACAATCGTGGAAGTGACATCAGCCATTGCCCAACGTGCCCTTGAGCTTCGGCGCAATCCCACTCCGAAGCTCAAACTGCCGGACGCGATTATCTACGCCACCGCGCAAGTGGAAGGTTGCCCTCTCCTCACGCGAAACACACGGGACTTCTCATCCACGACGGGCGACGTTATCGTCCCTTACATAGTGTAGCGCGATGCCGAAACCGAAGAAACCGATCAAAGCCTTCCGGCACAAAGCAGAAAAGCGCGCCCACATCCCCAGTGCCGAGGAAGCCGGCTACGAAAGCGCCAGCGCCAAGGTGCAGGGCGCTCCCGAGCAAAAGGAGTTTCCGCGCAACCCCATTGTCCATCGCGGTCAGGACCCCGAGCTTTACTGGCTCAACAAATACGGGGCCGACGATCGCGAGGACCAGACATCCGTCGACATCCGCTCCCTCTATCGACACGAGCACATTGCGCCCGAGTGCATCATCAAGGGCCTCTACCGACTTGCGGCAAGGGAGGACGCGCAGAAGCCCGACCTCACCGGCTTCACCACGGACGAGCTTTTCGGCAACGCCATCTCTCACGAAGAACTCGACAAAGTCTCCGACTACTATACCCACTCCGACGGCTGGACCAACCGCCTGATCCAAGGCGATAGCCTCCTCGCCATGACCTCCCTCCTCGAGCGCGAAGGCATGGCCGGCCAGGTGCAGTGCTTCTACTTCGACCCGCCCTACGGGATTAAATACGGCTCCAACTGGCAGCTCCGCCTCAACAACCGCACCGTCACCGACGGCCAGGACGACTCCCTCTCCGGCGAGCCCGAGCAGATCAAAGCCTTTCGCGATACCTGGGAGCTGGGCATCCACTCCTACCTCAGTTACCTGCGCGACCGCCTCCTCGTTGCCCGCGAACTCCTCCACGAATCCGGCTCCTGCTTCGTCCAGATCTCGGATGAAAACGTCCACCTCGTGAGGTGTTTGATGGATGAGGTGTTCGGGAGTGGGAATTTTGTCAGCCTCATCACTGTTCAGAAGACAACCAGTTCGACTAATCCTCAGCTCAGTAACGTCGCTGACTTCCTGTTATGGTACGGACGCAACAAGGAACGGATGAAATACCGCGAACTCTTGAAAACCAAAGCTCACGGCGGAGAAGGAGCGAGCCATTACAACATGTTAGAGCTTCCGGATGGAATTCGCCGGAGTCTAACACCGACTGAGAAATCCGATCCGCAGTCGCTTCCCAAAGGAAGCCGCTTCTTCACTTGCGGTGATCTTCAATCAGCAGCGATGGGCCGCGAGAAAGGTGAAGGAGCTGCCTGTTGGTTTCCTGTCGAGGTTCAAGGGAAGAGTTTCCTGCCAAGTATCAAGAGCCGTTGGAAAACGAATGAGGCTGGCATGGAACGCTTAAAGGCAGCGGGTCGATTGATCCCGCAGGAGAAAGCTCTTCGTTACATCCGCTATCTCGAAGACTTTCCAGCTTACCCGCTTAACAACGTGTGGGCTGATCTCGGTGGTGCTTCCGACCGCCTCTATGTCGTTCAAACGAATCGAACTATTGCGGAACGCTGCATGTTGATGACCACCGATCCAGGCGACCTCGTGGTCGATCCGACTGCTGGCAGCGGCACAACTGCATTCGTTGCTGAGCAATGGGGCCGGCGCTGGATCACGATCGACACATCGCGCATCGCGTTGAACATCGCGAAGACGCGGCTGATGACCGGCACGTTTCCTTACTACCAGCTCTACGATCAACAAACATGCGACCTACGGCAGGGATTCATCTACAAGAAAGTCCCGCACATCACGCTCGGCAGCATCGCGAACAACGAACCGGCGGAAGAGGAGACACTTTACGATCAGCCGCTCGAAGATAAGAAGCGGCTCCGCGTGGCCGGGCCGTTCACGGTCGAGACGCTCCAGAACTACGAGCCGATCTCACCCGAAGAGCTGGCCCGTCAGCGCGAAGCGGAGCCGGAGCTGGCCGGTTTCGAGGACGGCATCTTCGAAGAGCTGCGCCACGCCGGAGTCAAAACCGGCGACAAACAGGAAGCGGTCGAGTTCACCCGCATCGACCGCCTCTCCGACGCCCGCCTCCACGCCGAAGGCTGGTATGTCCCCGCGCACAAGAACGGCAGCGGCGACCAGCCTAACGAGAAGAAAGCCTATCTGTACATCGGCCCAAAGTTCGGCACCGTCAGCAAACAAGCGGTCAACGAAGCGATCAAAGCCTGCCGCGATAAACGCGACGGCGATTGGCTCCTCATCCTCGGCTTCTCCTTCGAGAGCGGCCTGCAGGACATCACCACCCGCGACTTCGGTTCCTTCCGCGCCAGCATTGTGCGCATGCACGACGACCTCCTCCAGCAAGGCCTTCTCAAACGCGTGGCTAAATCCGCCAGCTTCGTCACCATCGGCGAGCCCGACATTCGCCTGAAGCGCAGCAACGGCACCGCCACGGTCGAGATCGCTGGCCTCGATATCTACGACCCGGTGAAAGATGAAGTGAAATCGCGCGACGTGCACGACATCAACTACTGGATGCTCGACGACAACTACGACGGTTCCAACTTCGTCGTCCGGCAGGTCTTCTTCTGCGGCGGCGACAAGGACGAATTCAACGCCTGGAAGAAAGGGCTGAGCAACCTCGCCCTCGCCGCCACGAAGAAGAAAGCCGAACAAACGTTAAAGATCGAAATCGACGACGAAGCCTTCGCCAGCGCCTACGGCCACATCAGTCGCGCCTTTAAGGTAGAAAAAGGCCAGAAGATCGCCGTTCGCGTCATTAGCCAATTTGGGGAAGAGACGACCAAAATCCTTACTGTGCGCTAACAAAGGTATTATTGCTGATTCTTTACCGCACTTTAACCACGCCATCCGCCGATCTTTTCGACATGGGCCGCTTTCTCGCGCTGTTCCAATCCAACTCGATAATCCTTTGAATTCGTTCCGTCCGCCGTGGGCGTGCGCGTTCCGTAGATCCGGGCCCATCCGTTGGTCACGAGCGACTGCTCGAGGTCATCCCCGCTCGCGGTGTAGACGAACGCGTAATAGCGCGACGGTCGGAAGACGGGTCGCCAGCGGGGTCGAATCGTGAACGGCTGCGCGAGCGGCGCGGCGGTGAACGTCTTCGCTTCCTTGCCGAGCCGAACCGCCTCGGCGCGCGTCAGACCGACATACGCGGCCTCACCCCGGTAGAGGTGGTGACGGTGACCTCTCCCAACACGGGAGAGCTGCAGGCGAAGGTGAAACGGCAGCCCGGCGTGCGCGCTTTCGAGGGCCGGATCAATGCGGCGGGCGGGGAGTTCGGCCCGGTCATCTCCTTTGCCAGCTCCCGGAGGATCATCTTCGCGGGCTTGACCGCGGGGATGAACTACACGCTCCAGCTCTGCGCCATCGGGGGCAGCAACGGCAAGAGCGGCTGGAGCAATCCCGTCTCCAAGATGTCGATGTAGGACTGCCGGCAGGCTGAAGCGAAAGGCGTGGCGCGCGAGCGGCACGCCTTTCTTGCTTTGGAGCATGTAGCGTCCGCTGCCCTCAGCGGGATTCCCCCGAGGCGCTGAGACGCCGCACGCTACACCACAGGTGCCCCTGTCTTAATGGGCAGCACCGGGTCAGTCTGAGAATATCGGTATCGGAATGTCGACTTGAGGCAGATCTGCCGAGATTCACAAACGTAGTAGAGCTGGTTCATCGATTACAACTTTGTGTGTGCGAGCCGGGAGAATGACGGCTCCACGGCTGACGCACAGACGCGCAACCAAATGACCATCGGGTTGATTTCGAATCCCGATATGTATACTTCGATTATTACCGAAAAAAGACATCACGCTGCTGACACCGGACAGGCCTCAGAAAGAACCACCGGAACAGAGACGGCCCCACCGCAGGCCGACCTGATTGCGTTCGCTGATTTTCTTTTCGCCAATCGGGAAGAGATCACGCGCCACTGGGCGACGGCCGTGGATCGAAGCCCGCAGGTCGAGAGCTCCGAGGATCTCGGGTATCGACAGCTCGTCGATCATCTCCCGCAGCTCTGTAGCGAGTTGGCCACGATCGTGCGCGAGGCGAGCGCCGTCGCGCAACATGATGAGGCGACGATTTACGCAAAGGTGCACGGCACAAAGCGCTGGAAGCAGGGATATCGGCTGGAGGAGCTGATCCGCGAAATCTGCACTATCCGCCGGGATTTTTTTGACCGCTGGTTCGACGCCTTCGAGCAGCAGGAGCGGCCCTTCGCGCAACCTTCGCGGCGTGCCGCGAAACGGGTGGTGCACCGGTTTTTTGACGATGTGATGGTGGGCTCGACGCTCCAGTTTGTGGAAGAGCAACGACAACGCCTGGAAGAATCGGGCGCGCGGGTGCTGGCGGAAAAAGAACGCGCGGAAGCTGCGAACGAAGCGAAGACGAAATTCATTTCCGCGGTCAGTCATGAGCTTCGAACGCCGTTGGTCCCTATCCTGATGGAAGCTTCCAGCCTCGCCGTAGACAAAACGATTTCCGAAAAGTCGCGAGAGGTCGGAAGGACCATCGAGCATCACGCTCGCCTGGAGGGAGCCTTGATCGATGATCTTCTCGACGCTTCGCGTTCGACCCGCGAGCTGCTCACGCTGAACCGGCGGCCGATGGATGTGCATGGATGTCTGAACGACGCGCTCAGTTTCTGCGCGCTCGACTTTGCTCCCAAAGAAATCGAACCGCAGTTAAGTCTCTCCGCGGAAGCGTCGGGTGTGAGCGGCGATTACGCCCGTCTCCTGCGGGTTTTTTGCACGCTCTTGCGCAATGCGATCAACCTAAGCCCTCCGGCCGGGCGTGTCGCCGTGACGACGCGGAATGCCGCCGGTTCGATTCTGGTCTCCATTCAGGATAGTGGCGTCCGTTTGGAAAGCTCCGTCCGCGACGGGTTGTTCATGCCCTTCGAAGAAGGGCGCAGATCGGAATTCGGCGGCGGCGGTCTGGGCTTGGGTCGCTATATCTGTAAATTGACTGTCGAAGCGCATGGGGGCTCCATCGCGGCGCAAGCGAGCGCCAGCGGCGGAGCCATTTTCATTGTCAGCCTACCCCTCGCGTAACTGTGGAGGACTTCATGGCCGCCGTTCGTGTCCTCGTCGTGGAAGATCATCCTGCTACCGCGCAGGGCCTAAAGAAGTACTTGGAGTTAACAGGTCACCAGGTGGAGGTCGCCTCTGATGTCAAGTCGGGTTTACACCTTGCCGCGACCTTCGACTTTGAGGTCCTGGTTTGTGATTTGATGCTGCCGGATGGCACCGGTTGGGAACTGATGGAAAAGCTGGGTAAGCAGAGGCCAGTCCGCGGGATTGCGTTCTCCGCCTATGGTGGACCGGAAGACCTCCAGAGGAGCGAAGCAGCCGGATTCGCCGAGCACATTGTCAAAGGCTCATCGCCGGAGACGCTGGTGGCCGCGATTAGCCGCCTGGCTGCTGCGCAGGCTCGGGCGGATTGAATCGAAATTACTTGGGCTGGTGGTTCGTCGGGATCGCTCGCCTTGCCAGGAGGGTAGAATTGGCCGGTTGGAATTGCGGTCAGCTCCGGAACCTCGCTTGTCTCTCGATCGATGAAGACTTGTCGGGATGGTCAGGACGGAGAATACGCAGCGAAATTTTGGAGCTGACCCCTCGCACCGCGGTGGGGTAGCGCCAAGACTTCGAGGCACCGGCGCTAGCTTAGCGCCACCTCGGCGAGGGCGTGTCGCGGGAGGTCGATCGTAAAAACGCAACCCGATCCGGGGACGTCGCGCACGCTGAGAGACCCTTGGTTGGCTTCGACGCTGCGCCGCGAGATGGAGAGTCCCAGACCAAGGCCCGTCTTATTCTCACCCAATTGGGTGTAGGGAGTGAACATCGTTTCCGCTTCGCTCGGCAGCAGACCGCCGCAGTGGTCCTCCACTTCAATCAGAACGCGATCACCCGAAGCGTAGGCACTCAGGTTTACCGGCGTATGCGGTTCGGTGAATTTGAAGGCGTTCTGGAGCAGGTTTCCCACCGCCGAGGAAAGCAGGTCGCGGTCCGCGGCCACCGCCAGAGAGCGATCTACTCGGGAGACGGTAAACGGACACTTCTCCACTCCGGCCTGGAGCGCCGCGGTCAGCTTCACCTCCTCGATAAAACGAGAAAGTGAAAATACCTCTGGCCGGACCGGCATGCCCGCCGTCATGCGCACGTCAGCCAGAGAATGATTAATGAGCTTGCCCATTCCCACCAGGCTCCGGTCGAGCACCGCGCCGGTCGCTCCATTGAGGCCGACATTCCCTTCCCTGATCGCCGTGAGGGAAAGGGTGGCGGAATTGAGATGGTTGCGCAGTTCATGCGCGAACGCCCCCAGCCGAAGGTTCACCGCCTGCGCCTCCCGATCCGCCGCGATGAAATCGCGTTGATACGTGAACTCCTTCACCGCATCGGCGATCACGTTGTCCAGGGAGCAATTCAGGGTCTTGAATTCCTGGCTGGTGAAACGCACATCCAGTTCGATGGAGAGCTCGGTGATGGCCTGGCAGAGATCCCCATAGTCATGCACTACCTGGTCCACGGTGAACCCCTGCTGCGAGAGCTCGCGGCCGTGCCGACTGGCGCCCTCGCCCATATACGATTGGGACGAGTTCTCGCCCCCCGAGGGGCCGGAGATGGCGTTGCTCCCGGCCGGATCGCCCATTTGCTCCCGGCGGAGGAGCTCGATCAGTTGATCGAGAAAGTAACTGATGCCGAAGTTCAGCTCCTCGTCGGACGCTCCACGCGCCGGGCGCAGTGCGACTTTGGCCCGGCAGCGGCTTACCAGCTCGGCGCGATTAGCGACTAGAAATTTGTGCATCATAAACTATCCTCGCCGGGTTGGAGGTCACTACTGCTTGGAGATTGAGGGAGCGGCCGCTTCATCCTGGAACGAAACCGTGGTCCTCGACTTGCTCGAACCGGTTCCGCACTAAGGAAGCATTTACATGAGAACGGCGGTCGCAGCTAATACTTAGAAAGCTGGTCGTGAGACCTTTGAGGCATCACCGGCGGCACGAGGCCGGCCAGAAAGCGAGCGCCCGCCGGCGCGCGCTCGGTGGTTGCGATCACGGCAAAAACTGAGAAGTCGAATTTTTTCCTGTGCTATGGAACTTCGGCACCTACGTTTTTTCGTCGCAGTCGGCGAAGCACTGAACTTCACCCGCGCGGCCGAGCAGTCGTCAGTCGTATCTGACGAGAAGGCCGGTTTCAAACCAAAGGTGCTCCAGGAGGTCGAGTTCGAACGCCCTGTTTTGCAGGCGGTCGCCGGCGGCCTTGGGATAGCGCTCCTGCCAGAACCGGTGAGGAAAATTCCGCACCGTGATGTGGTCTTCCGGCCGATCAGTCCTGCGGTGGTTGCTCCTTTTTGGGTAGCCCGGCGCGAGGACAACGAGTTTCCGGCCCTCCAAGCCCACGTCGAGGTGGTCGCGGAATCCGTCGAACGCATGCGCTCCCCTGCGCAACGCAGGCGAAAAGCGCCCGCGCGCTCGAGCGGCAACGCGGCCTGGCCGAGCGTTTCAAGCAGGCTCGCAACCCGCGACTTCCCCGCCACGCGCCTGGAGGCGCTGCGGTGGTTGTTGATACCTTCAAGGTCTAACAACCAACGAAAGAGGTATTATCCACTGCGCTTGACTGCGGCGATAAGCACAGAGTCTCGATGCCAGAAATTCTTCTTTCTCCACCTCTCCGGGGTGCGCCCGGGCCTCCCTCCAACCGCGACGGATTGCCCGCCGTGGCCTCGCGCCCCCACCCTCAAGCTAAAAATGGGCACGACCCTTCGATCGCTTTGGCCGATGCATCCAAGGCGGAACGCGCGCATTGGGGAAACTTTAAAACCGATCCAAACACCGCGCGCGCAGAGGCGGATAAAGCGCTTCTTCGCGCCTGCCTTTCAGGCGGAGAGGCGGCCTTCTCGGAACTGTATGGCCGGCTTGCCCCTTCTCTGTTCGCGATGGTTTTCGAGATCCTAAAACATCAAAAGGACGCCGAGGACGTGCTCCAGGAATCCTTCGTCAAGATGTGGAAGCGGGTTGCGACCTACGATCCGGATCGCGGCACTGTCTTCTCGTGGTCGTTAGAGATCGCGCGCAACAAAGCGATCGATCGGCTGCGCGCGCGCCAACGCCGTGACAAGCTCAGCGAAACGTTTGCGGAGGAGGTTGAAGCCGTTCCACCCGGCGCCTGCTGATGACCAATTGAAGAGATTCCACTCGCGCCAGAACGCCGTCGTGAGGCGCAGCCATTCATCGATCATCGCCAGATCCGGCGCGCGGCGCTCTTCGTTATAAACGAGCACGAAAAACACCCGCTCGTCCCGCGCCGCAAACAAATTACCCGACAAGTCGTCGCCGATCGGACGGAGGTTCGCGTTCGTGAAGAGGGTCGCTTCCTTCGTCGTATAAGCGCCGCTGCCACTTGGTCGCCATTCCGCTGCCTGCCGCGCGTAGTCGGGTCGGGCGCTGATTTGCAGCTCCATCTCGACCCCGCTCCCTGCTTCGGCCTCAACCAGGCGAACGAGGCGCGCGGTCGAATGTAGCGAGGTAAAATCGTAAAACCGCGCGTTCGCCTTTCGTGCGACCACGAAAAAATCCGTCACCTTCACCACACCGCGATCGGTGCTGAAACGCGTCTCCAAAATCGCGCTGTCCCCGAGATACTGTCTCTCCATCCGAAAAGGCGCGACCGGATGCAGCGCCCAGCTTCCACCTTTCTCTTCATCCAGGAGCGCGCCGAAAAACGACCCCGCATCGAAGGCCGGCAGGCAGAGCCAGTCGATCCCGCCGTTCGGGTTGATTAATGCTGCGGTCTCACAATTGCCGATGAGCGCGTAATCCTTGATCGGCGTCATCGCAGCCAGCCGCCGACCGCATGGATCGGCTCGAACTGGCCGGGCTCGGTGATCCATGCGGCGACGCCGTCGCGCAGGTTCCCGTCGGTTTGTGCCGCAGCCACGGGCAAACTTAATTCAGCTTTGCCGCCGTTCATCTTCGCGGTTTCGCGCGCGAGCACGACGAAATCGTGCAGCAGTCTGCGGCCGCTATTTTCACCGGCCTTGACGCTGATGTTCAGGCCAAAGCCGAGTCGCGCGACGTGCAGTTCGAGCGTTTTGCTCTCGCCTGCGGCGGGCTGAAACGACGCGATGATTCTGTCGCCGCCGGTGAGGGAAAGCTTGAGCGTTCCGGGCGATTCGCTCGCGGCGGAAGGCACGCCGCTGTTCCGCCATTCACGTCCGTCGAGCACGAACCCGGGCGTATAAACGCTGCTGCTCTTCCAGCGCGCGGAGTATTCATATTGACGCGCCGTCCAAGCCTTCGACGCAAATGGATCGCGCCAGCCGAGCCGATCCCAGTAGTCGACGTGGAAGGCGAGCGGCACAAA
>JBPCRH010000230.1:0-8365 GCA_050997075.1 Chthoniobacterales bacterium | reverse complement strand
ATCGCGGCGCAGGTGCGCGCGATCGTCGTCACCGGCGGACTCGAAATTGCGCCCGCGGTGCGTGACGCGGCGCGCGCGGCTGGGGTCGCCCTCACCACTTCAGCACACGACACCGCGATCACGGTGGACCTGGCGCGCGGCGCGGTGCGGGTCGGGCGGATGCTGGAGCCCGAGCTGGTCAGTTTCACGCCCGAGACGTTGCTCGAGCAGGTGCGGGCGGTGGCGACGCACTCGGCAGCGTTCGTCTTCCCGATCGTCGATGAGGAAGGTGTGCTCGTCGGGATTCTGGCGAAGAGCAACCTGCTCAAACGCGCCGAACGCCAGCTCATCCTGGTCGATCACAATGAGCTTTCGCAGGCGGTAAAGGGCGCGGACAAAGTGCGCATCGTTGAGATTCTCGATCACCATCGGATCGGTGGTTTTGCGACTGACTCCCCCATCCTTTTTTGGAATAACCCGGTCGGATCCACGTGTACGATCGTCGCGCAGTGTTATGAGCAAGCGAGCGTGGCCGTGCCGCCGCACATCGCGGGGCTGCTCATGGCTGGTCTGATCTCTGATACCCTAAATCTCAACTCCCCGACCACGACCGAGACCGATCGCAGGGTCCTCGGAGAGTTAGCGCAGATCGCGGGCGTCGAGCCGACCCGGCTGGCCGAGGAAATCTTCTCGGTCGGTTCACCGTTGCTCACTCTCACGCCGGAACAAGTCATCACCGCGGATTGCAAGGAATACGACGAAGACGGCGTCCGCTTCACCGTCTCGCAGATCGAAGAACTAAGCTTCTCGCACTTCCCGGAGAAACAGGAGTCACTCCTGCAAGCGCTGGAAGCACACTATCGGGCCAAGCGACTCTACTTCGCCGCGCTTCTCGTCACCGACATCAATACCCAGACCTCCCTCCTGCTTTGTTTTGGCGAGCCGGAGTTTCTCGAACAGATCGATTTCCCAGCTCAGGACCCGCATATCTGGGAACTGGCCGAAGTCGTTTCGCGCAAGAAGCAGTTACTGCCCTATCTCCTGCAGTGTCTCGCACACGCTGGTCGAGCCTCCTGAAAAGTCTGCGGTCATGCCCGTCTTCACGAACTTCGCAGCTTATCGGTTTGCGCCTTTGCGCGACTTGGAATCCTGGCAGACAGAGTTACGAACCTTCTGCGGCGAAGGCGCGATCCGCGGCACCATTCTCCTCAGCCCGGAAGGAATTAATGTCTTCGTCTCCGCGGAGCGTCCGGTGATTGATCGTCTCCTCGGTAGGCTAAGGGAACTTCCAGGTCTTGCAGGTCTCACCGGAAAGCTCAGCGCGAGCGAGCATCAGCCGTTCAATCGCATGCTCGTGAAGATCAAAAAGGAGATCATCGCATTTGGCGTCGAGGGGATCGACCCCGCTCGGCTGCCGGCGCCGCGGGTCACGCCGCGGGAGCTGAAACGATGGCTCGATGAAGGCAGGTCCGTCACGCTGCTCGACACGCGCAACAGTTACGAGGTGAAACTTGGCACCTTTCGCGGAGCGCGCTCGCTCAAGCTCGATCATTTCCGCGAATTTCCGGAAGCCGCACGCAGCTTGCCTAACGAGATTAAAGATGAACCGGTGGTAACCTTTTGCACCGGCGGAATTCGCTGCGAGAAGGCGGCGCCGCTCTTGGAGCAGGCCGGGTTCCGCAAGGTCTTCCAGCTCGAAGGCGGTATTCTGAATTACTTCGAGCAATGCGGCGGCGCGCATTACGAGGGCGATTGCTTCGTCTTCGACAAGCGAGTGGCGCTCGACGCCTCGCTCCGCGAGACGGGCGCGGCGCAATGTTTCGTCTGCCAGATGCCGCTCACGCCTAACGAACAGGAAGACGCTCGCTACGTGGAGTCGGTTTCCTGCCCCCATTGCTACACTGGGTGAGTGAAGGTTGGGATTCGCCCCGGGAAGTGGGGATGTGGAAGCGGGCTGAGCGCAGGCCTTCTGCATGGACGGACCGAGCGGTGCGGCTTAGGCTCGCGCCATGGCCTATCTTCGTATCGCCTTGCAGCTCATCGTGGCCTTCGGGGTCCTCAACGTCTGGCTCCTGCGCGCGGATAAACCGACGCCGTATCGCGGCGGCGACGCGCGCAATATTCGCGAAGAGTTCGCAAACTACGGGTTGCCAGTCCCGGTCATGTTCCTGGTGGGCGCGATCAAAATCCTGCTCGCCCTCGCCCTCATCGCCGGCATCTGGATTCCCCAGCTCGTGCAGCCGGCCGCGATCGGCCTGGGCGTGATGATGCTCGGCGCGATGGCGATGCACCTAAAAATCAAAGACCCGCTCATGAAAGCGCTCCCGTCTTTCTCCGTCCTCGTCCTTTGTGCGGTGATCGCTTTTCTTCCCGCCTAACGATGCGGCGGAGCGACCGCGGCGAGGGCAAGATAAGCGTTTAGGGCGAAAAAGAAAAACGCCGGCAAGGCCTGCGCGAAGCTGTCCTTGATTTTGATCCGGACGCCCACGGCGAGCAGCATCATGACCGTCAGCCCGGTGGCGGCCGCGCGCCCGATCCACGGCTCGCGCAATCCCAGGATTAAGCCGAAGGCCGCCGCGACCTGGAGCGCTCCCACGAGTTGTCTCTGCCGGGCGAGACGATAACGCTCGAACTCGACTGCCATGGCGCGCGAGAGGAAGCAGGCCGCTCCGTAGACGAGAAAAGAGGTCGCGGAAAAGAGCGTCAGGAAAGTGTGCAGAGCGTCATCCTAGCATGATTCCGCCACTGCGCGGAGTGAGCGCCAAGCCGCGTCCTACGGCGTGGAGGCAGGGTTCGACGCGCCGAGCTGCTGCCGCGCCTTCGCTGCCTGCGGGCTGAGCGGGAAGCGGGTGATAAAATCCCGCGCCGCCGCCGCCGCGCGGTTTTTATCGTTCAACAAATCGGAGAAGAGACTGATCTGATTGAAGAGGCTGTTCTCATGTTGCGGGTTCTGCGTTTGGGCGAGCTGATATTGCGCGAGCGCCTTCTCCGGCTGGCCGAGGAAGCGGTAGCAATTGCCGAGATCGGTCCGGACGTCGGGATTATCGATGCCGCCGGCGATGGCGCGCTCGTAATGCTCGATCGCGTGCGCCCAGTTTTGCCGGTCGTAGTTCCAGTTCGCAAGCACGCGCTCCCCTTCCGCCTTCGGCAACGTTGAGACATCGGGCGCTTGCGCTTCACCCGCCGCGAAGCCCGCAGACGCAGTGGCGGGCCCGGAAGTGGGCGGGAGGAAATTTTGAATCACCGGGGCTGGCGCACTCGCGGGACGCAGGAGCAGCCAGGTCGTCCCGACGCCGAGAACAAAGGCGACGAGAAGAAACAGCGGCAACGACCAGCGCGAGGAGGGCGTGGGTTTGGCTTTGCGGGCGCGAGACGACATGGCTTGCCAAAGGAAACTAAATCCGGCGAAAACGCGAATCCCTCCGGACGGAATGAAGCCGGCGCGACAAAATATGCTTGCCTCCCCAGCGGCCGGGCCGGGTATCGTTAGGCGTATGAAACTACTCGGGCGAATTTTGAAGTGGGGCGCGACTTTAGTGCTCGTAGTGCTGGTGCTCGTAACCGCCGCAATTGTCTTCGCCTACTGGCGCTCGGAGAGCGGTTGCGCACAGCTGGCCGCGAAGCCGCATGATACCGTGCGGGCGTTCGTCTATTGCGATTACGGCTCACCCGATGTCCTCCGGTTGCAGCAGATCGAAAAGCCGGTGCCGAATGAAAACCAGGTCCTGATCAAAGTGCACGCCGCTTCGGTCAATCCCCTCGAGTGGCATTTCCTCCGCGGCATCCCCTATGTCATGCGGCTCGAGACCGGCTTGCGGAAACCGAAGTCGCCGCGCTTGGGGACAGATGTCGCCGGCGAAGTCGCCGCTGTCGGCAAGAAGGTCACCGCCTTCAAGCCCGGTGACCAGGTCTTCGGCGCCTGCGACGGCGCCTTCGCCGAGTATTGCCTCGGGAAAGCAAAGCTGGCGATGAAACCGGCGAGCATCACCTACGAACAAGCGGCGGGAGTTCCGATCGCAGGCATCACCGCGCTCCAAGGTTTGCGCGGCCAGGGACATTTGCAGGCGGGCAAGAAGGTCCTGATCAATGGCGCATCAGGAGGCGTCGGCACTTTCGCCGTCCAGCTCGCCAAACACTTCGGCGCCGAAGTAACCGGTGTTTGCAGCGGCCGCAACGCGGAGATGGTCCGCGGGCTCGGTGCGGATCGCGTGATTGATTATAAGAATGAAGACCTCACGAATGGCGCAGAGCGCTACGACCTGATTCTCGACTGCGTCGGCACGCAGCCACTGTCCGGTTTCCGCCGCGCACTAAAACCCAAAGGGATTTGCGTCCTCATCGGCGGCGGAGGCCCGGAGGACGGCCATTGGCTGGGGCCACTAACCCGGCCGCTCCAAGCGATGTTTATCGCTCCGTTTGTGAGTCAAAAGATGAGTATGTTCATGGCCGACATCAATCAGGATGACTTACAACTCCTGGCCGAACTCATGGCGAGCGGGAAAGTAAAAACGGTCATCGATCGCACCTACCCCTTCAGCCAGGCACCGGACGCCCTTCGCTATGTCGAGAAAGGTCACGCGCGCGGCAAGATCGTGATCAACGTCCAGTAACGCCGAACCCCCATGAACGCCGCCTTTAACTACGTCGCCGTCCTAGTTTCGATCGTCACCGGCCTGGCCGCGGCGAATCTCGTGCAGCGCTGACACAGGCTGACCCCTTTAGTGCTTCAAACTAAACCGGCATTAATTCCGAGATCCGTTTTGGCTCTTCTCCGAGCCACTGCGGATTCTGCGCGATCGAGTCACAGATCGAGCGCGTCTTGAAGAGTTCGTATTCTCCTTTAGCGGCGGCCTCTTTCGTCTTTGCGAGGAGCTGCTCGCGTATGACCGCGCAACCGATCGCGAGCATCCTCGGCGCGCGCGTCTCGGGCTTCATCCTCGATCACGTGCGTTGGCTGGGCCTGGCCAGTTTGGCGCTGGCTGCATCCTGGAGGCGGCCTTGGCTTTCCTGCTCGCACTAGAGCTATCCCGAAACTGCCTTATCAGCGTTGTCATGTTGAGCGTAGCGAAACATCTCTGACTATTGCGATGCGCTGCGCGGGGGGAAATAGACAGAGATTCTTCACTTCGCTCAGAATGACATGCTTTTGGGGATAGCTTCTAGGAGTGGTTTCAAAAGTCGATTGGGCCTTGTAGCGGCTTCTAACCATCACTCACTCGCCCGTCGCGGTGATTGTCTTATTCTCGTTACTCGGCTTTGCGACCTATGGCTTCTTCGCCCTCTTCTACGCAAACCCGGGCGCGTTCTTTTGCAACGCTTCCGCCGCGACCGGCATCGCGCTGATAACCTCGTTTTCAACCTTGGCGGTTTCGGCGTCGCCGGGATCGCGTTGCTTATCTCAGCCGTCCAGTCGCTGCTCGCGCCTCGCCCCTTAGCGGCTAGTCGGGAAGCGTGAACGAGATGATCTCGTTCGCGGCGCGGTGATTCGACCAGAAACGTTCGCCGTCGAAGGTGAGAGAGCGGGCCGCAAACGGGACCGTCGCCAGGTCTTCGACCTGCGGTTTCTGCTTCCGCGGGTGAAGCCGCGCGATGCGCCATTCTTCTTCCTTCCCCGGCACATCCTGGTTCTCGTGCCCGCGCAGGACATAGAGAGTTTCGCCGACACAGGTGTGGCCGCAAATCTCCGCGCCGATCTTCACGGTCGCCTTGACCTTGCCCTCGTCGTCTACCTCATGGATCTCGCCCTTATACCACTGACTAAGGTAGAGGTTCGACCCGTCGCAACTCAGATATGAGCCGGTGAAATCCGGACAGGCAAATAACTGCTCGAATCCTCCGCCTTCGCTGTAACCGTAAACATAGCGATCGTCGTTTAGTCCTTGGCCGATCGTAAAACGCCAGCCGTCTTGGATCGCGACGGCCGCCCAGACCACGCCGGGCGGGTCCAGTTCTTCCTCGATCGTCCCCTGCAACGGATCGATTCGCTGGAGTGTGCCCAAGTCGCGCGAACTCAACCAGAGCTCAGTTCCCTTCCAAGCCAGCGCCTGGGGCGTGACCGCGGGCGACGGGTACTTCCGCACATCGTTGATTTGCTTCATCCTGGAAATTAACACGATCCCGGCGATCGCCAATCTGCCCGCCGCCCTCAGCCAGGGGACTTTCCCCCTCAATTAAAGTAATTGACGCTCCAAAAATTAACTGACCAGTCTCCGCTTATGAAAACAAAAACGACGATCGTAACTCTGGCCTTCTCAGTTCTGGCCGCGGCCGCCTGCTTCGCGGAAAGCCCGCAAATGGGGAAGTGGACGCTAAACGAGGCCAAGTCCAAGCTGGATCCCACGATGGGGAAGAACACCACCGTGATCTACAGCGCGGCCAAAGGTGACAAGACTAAGGTGGAGGTCACCGGCGTGGATAAGGATGGGAAACCCACTCATAGCGTGTGGGTCGGGAAGTTCGATGGCAAATTCTATCCCGTGAAAGGAAACCTCGCCTACAATCAGGTCATGTATAAGATGGTCAATGATCGAACCAACGCGATTAGCGCGATGAAAGACGACAAGGTCCTTTGGACCGGTGAGATTGCCGTGGCCAAGGACGGCAAATCCCGCACGGTGACGGTGAACGGCACGGACGCCGCGGGGAAGAAATTCCAAAACAAAGCCGTTTACGACAAGAGCTAGAGAGCGCGCCGCGCTGTCGGGAGCGAGCCGGCGGAATCTGCCAGAGTTATCTCCTGGCCGGCCCTCGATCGGGCGGCCAGGATAAGGGCGGATTATGAACTTTGAAGCACTAAAAATTGCACTTATGGGCGAGTGGACGGGAACTAGCCAGCTCTACCTCGAGCCCCCGCCGGCTAAGTCTCTCACCTCGTCATCGCAGTTGTCGGTGACGTCAATCGCGGGCGGAAGCTTCCTGCAATTCGCCTACGACTGGGCCTATGAAGGCAAGACGCAGACCGGCCTCCTCCTCCTCGGCGCAGATGGAGACGACGTCGCCAGCGCCGCCTGGGTCGACTCCTTCCACATGAGCAGCAAGATCATGTCCTGCGCCGGCGCGGCGACGCCATCGGCCG
Source organism: Chthoniobacterales bacterium (assembly GCA_050997075.1). GTDB lineage: Bacteria > Verrucomicrobiota > Verrucomicrobiia > Chthoniobacterales > UBA10450 > Palsa-1392. Next base: position 1,311 of record JBPCRH010000230.1, on the reverse strand, counting down.
CCGATCTGCGGGGCAATTACGCCGCCCCGTCCGGGCCGGACTGGGGTTGGCGCATCACCGTCCGGTCGGTTTCGCGCGCTGAGTTACAGATCGTGATGCACAACCTCTCGCCCGAAGGGCAGGAAGACCTCGCCGTGCAGGCGGACTATCAGCGCCAGACCTAGAAGTGGTTTCAAAAGTCGATTGGGCGCTGTAGCGGCGGTCGATGACGACCGACGTGCTTTGCCTGGGGAGCGGCCGCGATTCGGCGGTCGCAGACCGCCGCTACAGGACTTTTCAAACCACCTCTAGGAGCTTTTGCGGTCTCTACAGCTTACCCATCACCAGCAGGATGATGAGGATGAGGAGAATCAAGCCGACGGGACTGTAGTAATAACCGCCGCCGCCCAAGACGCCTCCGCCGAGGGCGAGGATCAAAAGAATGATCAGGATAATGCCGAGAGTGCTGATTCCGAGTGTGCGACGAGCGAGTTTCATTGCTTGTCACTTCTCAGAAGAGCGGGACGATGTCAATGCAATCGTCATGGTCGTCGCATGCTCCAGCTGCGAATGGCTGTCGGCTGCTCTACTCTCAACTTTCGTCGTGGCGGGCTGTTCGATAATTTCAACATCATCGCGGCGTTGGTGTTGGCAGGCTCCGCCTGGTTGTGGAACGGTTCGGCGCCGAGGGAAAAGCGACGCGCCAGCTCGTCCCCTACTGCTCGTCCCAGGAAAGATCTTCGGTGAAGACTTGCACGTTGCTCCCGGTCGCGCCGGGTTTGACGAAAACCGTTAGGCTGGCCTCGCCCGGCTCCCCGTGCAGGATGGAAGAGGCAGGGGGAATCATGTCCGCTCGGTCGCTCTTCCATCCGTGGGCCTTGAGCTTGAACGCCAGCTCAGCGCAGACGCTTTTCCCGTTCGCCTTACTCTGGAAGAGCACGTGTTCCGATCGGCGGTCCGATCGCCCTTGGTTCATGCGGCCTCGGCGCGGCGCACGGGATTGGCTCTCATCAACGACGACGAGTCCGGGCTTCACCACGACTACGAGGTCTGGCTGGAGAAACTCGCACCACACGCACCCACCTCCGTCTACCAACACAACCGCACCGGCGAACTCCGAAAGCGTTCGCGAGCAGGCACAACTCCGACGCTCACCTCAAACGCCAGACCATGGGCCGCGAGGTCGTGGTCGCCATCACCAACAAGAAACTCGATCTCGGCCCGTGGGAACAAATCTTCTACGGCGAATTTGACGGCCGCCGCCGCAAGCGCGCGCTCGTGAAAATAATTGGGGAATAACGTGTGCGCGACGGTCAAACCGCGCTTGAGCCC
>JBPCRH010000197.1:0-4327 GCA_050997075.1 Chthoniobacterales bacterium | reverse complement strand
CCGGCCACGGTGCAGGGCGGGGAGTTCTCCGTCGCGCAGGTCGCCGCCTTCGGCACCTCGCTCCATCCCCGTAACGCACAGGACGCGGGCAACGCGGACGTGTCGGAAAACGATGGCGGCGGCAAAGAGATGGCTGATGGCAAGAGCATCCTCGATGACAAGAACATCCCGGCGGCGGGCCCTGAAGAAGCGCAGCCTCCTGGCGAAGGTCCTCCGCCGCCGCTGCCTGATGTGCCGCCCTTCACGTTCATCCCGCAGGTCGTGCCCCAGATGCCGCCGACCAGCCCATAACGAACCAGCTTCGATTGCGAGTGCCCGTTCGCTGGTTTACCCAGCGAACGGGTTTCGCATCTTCAGACGAACGCGCGCCCCTAGAGCTGATCCTGAATGACCGTGAAGATGGCCGTGTTATCCAGAAAACCGCGCAGCTTCTCGGTCCCCGGTCCGCGCCCGGCAGCCAAAACATCGGCGACGTTGCTCCGTGCGGTCGGAGCATGATAAGCGGCTGGCTCCTGCGAGGCCGCTGCCGCCGGCGGGGCGGACGTTTCGGGCGCGGGGGATCCGTCGGCTAAATCCGTTTGCGGCCTGTTTCGCGCTGTCGTCGGGCCGTTCGGTCCTGTCGCCCAGGTGAGCGCGGGCTCGCCGGCGGCATTCACTCCGAGCACGGCAATGCCGCGATCGCGACGAAAGGGCGAGCCATTCAGCGCGAGGCCGCCGATGCCGAGATTTCCGGCGACGAGGATGGTCGAATTGGCGCCGGTATAACTGTTCGCTACAGCGACCGCGCGATCGAGTTCGACCGTTTCGGCGAGAGTTTGTTCTCCGTGATTCTGCCGGGCCGCATCTCCCATCAGCCCCGCATCGACCACTAAAAGATAGCCGCCTGCATTCCATTGCAGAAGCTCGATCGCGCGCCGGGTCATGTCCGCCAGCGAGGGTTGCTCCGAGCCCGAAGTGACCTGTTTCGCGGCAGCCATCTCGCCGCTGCTGAAAAGGCCGAGGAGACGGGGACGCCGCCAGCGCGGAACATTTTCCAGATCGGCCTTGGTCCGGACGATTTCATAACCGTCCCGGCGCAATTCGAGCACGAGATCGCGGCCGTCGCGGCGCTGACCTCCCTTGCCCTCGGGGAGAAACTCCGCGCCCCCGCCGCCCAGCGCGATGTCGATTTTTTTTCCCTCGGCAAAGCGCAGCGCAATCTCATCGCTTTGTTCCTTTCCGACCGCATAGAAAGCCGCCGCGGTTGGGTTCGTTAGGCGCTTGTTCGTCACGAGCCCGATGGAGCGTCCCTTCTCCCGGGCGAGATCGATGATCGTACGCAGATCTTTGCGCGTTTCCTCACGGCCGGGCGTCCGATTGTTGAACTTCTCGCCCGTCGCCAAGGTGGCGGCGGCGCTGGTTTCATCTGGCACCGCGAAGTCCTGCGAATAATTCGAAAGCAACGCCATCGCCGGCAGACTCTCGAGCGCAAGCCGGGTGTTCGCGCCCCCGGCGTAGACGCGAGTCGCCGCGATCCGATCCGGGGTCAGCCCTTCGCCGATTAAGAGGACGATGCCGAAGGGTTTTTGCACCACCCAGTGGCGGAAATAGAGAACCCCGAGCCCGACGAAGATCGTTAGGCAGAGGAGCGCGAGGATTTGGTTGCGCCAGCGCATCACCTCGATAGAGCGAGCGGCGCAGGCCTTGTCAATCCCGTAGCTACGGGAAATCGCTTGAGGCACCTGTTCCCTCCGACCAAAGTGCGCATCATGGCCGAGCCGGTGCTGTTAGTGATTCGCGATGGATGGGGGATTAATCCCGGAGGGCACGCGGCGCGCGAAAAGAACGGCGACGCGACCCTGCTCGCGCGGACTCCGTTTCACGATCAGCTCTATCGCGACTACCCGACCGCGACCCTGAGCGCGAGTGGGGCCGATGTCGGCCTGCCTGACGGGCAGATGGGAAACTCCGAAGTTGGCCATCTGAATCTCGGCGCTGGGCGCATCGTTTATCAGGACCTCACCCGGATCAACAAGGCGATTGCCGACGGCGACCTCGCGAGGAACCAAATTCTTCAGCAGACCTTGGCGCAGGCGCGCACGGGCCGGTTGCATTTGCTCGGCCTTGTCTCGGACGGCGGCGTGCACAGCCATTTGCGGCATCTCATCGCGCTCGCGCAGACGGCGAAAGCGGCCGGCGTCGAGCAGATTCTCGTGCACGCGATCACCGATGGACGCGACGCTTCGCCAACCGGCGGCGTGACCTACCTCACGACCTGCGCGGAGCAGTTGGCGCCGACCGGCGCGCGCATCATTACGGTGGTGGGCCGCTATTTTGCGATGGACCGCGACCGGCGCTGGGAGAGAACGAAGCTCGCCTGGGACGCGCTCGTGCTCGGCCGCGGAGAGGTCTGTGCGGACACGCCGGCGGCGGCGTTGCAGCGGCATTACGGCAACGGCAAGACGGACGAGTTCATGCCCGCGCTTATTTTTGCGGAGGCCGATGAACAGCGCATCCGCGATGGCGACACCGTCATCTTCTTCAACTTTCGCGCGGATCGGGCGCGGCAGCTTTCCCAGGCTTTTTTGCTACCGGGTTTCGACGGCTTCGACCGCGAAGTCACGCCGCAGGTGCACTATGTCACGCTCACGGAGTACGACGCGACCTATCACTGCCCGGTGATTTTTCCGCCGCAAACCCTCGAGAAGATCCTCGGCGAAGTCGTCAGCGCGGCCGGGAAGAAGCAACTGCGCATCGCCGAGACGGAGAAGTATCCGCACGTCACTTATTTTTTTAACGGCGGGGTGGAGCGACCGAACGAGGGCGAGGACCGTAAGATCGTGCCCTCCCCGAAGGTCGCGACCTACGATCTCCAGCCGCAAATGAGCGCGGAGCAGGTAACCGATGAAGTCCTCAGCCGCCTCGCCGAATACGACCTCATCATTCTGAACTACGCGAATCCGGACATGGTCGGCCACACTGGCGTGGTCGAGGCAGGCGTGCACGCGGTGGAAACAATCGACGCCTGCGTCGCTCGTCTCGTCCCGGCGACGCTGTCGTTCGGCGGGAAACTCCTGCTCACCGCCGATCACGGGAACTGCGAGCAGATGCGCAACGCCGACGGTTCGCCGAACACGGCGCACACCACGAATTTAGTGCACCTGATTTACGTCGCGCCGGACGCGGCGAAGTTTCGCCTAACGAACGGAATTCTGGCCGATATCGCGCCGACGCTGCTCTTCCTCCTCGGTCTCCCCCAACCGGCGGAAATGACCGGTCACAACCTGCTCGAGCGTCGCTAACGCTCCTGTAGACGCTTCGCTCTGCGAAGCGCGGGCCTGAGGGTGAGTCGGAGATTTTAAGGTTCGTCCGTCGCTACCCGCGCCTCTCAGAGAGAGGCGTCTACAATTAAGAGATCGCCGCCGCTTGCGGCTCGCCGCCCTGTTTCCGCGGCGGCAGATTCGGGTCGAGAAACCCGAGCATGTGCGCGTGTTCGATCACGCGCACTCCTTCCTGGCGCTGGAGCTCGGCGATCTGCCGATGGAATTTTTCCATCTTCGTCCAATGCACTTTCGGCCGGAAATGATGTTCGGCGTGGTAGCCGTTGTAGAAGAAAATCCAGTTATAGATTTTGCCGTAGCTGCTCACGCCCCAGGCGATCGGCTTCTCCGGATTCGCCCCGTAATGACGGAAGTAGCCGTTCAAGTAACTGAAGCAATGCCCGAGGTAAAAGAAGGGCAGGAAGTAAAAAATGATGTAGCGCCAGTTGAAGCAAAACATCACGAAGAGCGTGGTCGCGAACGCCGCCAGTTCGATGTTTCCCCAGAGCAGTTCCGTTTTCCCGCGCTTGCTCAGTTCGCGTTTGATCGCCGCCGGGTTGTCCCGGAAGAAGCTCAGGAAAACGTAGCCCCAGGGATTCTCCGGTTCGTCATCGTGGCCGTGGCGATAGATGGAAATCCAATCGATCGTTTCGCCGTTCTCTCCTTTTTTATCGCTGTTCCCCTTGTGATGCTGGGTGTGCACGACGTCGTAATAAGTCTGCGAAAAGCAGCAGGCGATCGACTCGATGACGCCGAAGAGACGGTTAAGGAGCGGCGAGCGAAAGAACGGGTTGTGAATGAAGTTGTGCGCGACGCCGTTGATGTTTGCGTTCACCATCAGCGAATAGGTAAAGCCGAGCACGAGCATGATCCAGAGCTGGGTATGCGGGTAGAGGAAGAAGAGCGCAAAGAAGAAAGCGAGATGGAAGAGCGCCGCCAGCGTCGGGATCGTATCCCAGCGGGTGAAGGCGAAAATCTTCGAATCGGTCGTGACGCGATCGACTTTTATGGGGTCAGCAGCCATGAGG
>JBPCRH010000093.1:0-4683 GCA_050997075.1 Chthoniobacterales bacterium | reverse complement strand
GCGCTGGGGACAGCGCACGCTACAGCGCGTCTTCGTTAACGGCGCCGGCCACGTGTTTATGCGCCGACGAGATATTTCAACAGCCTCCTAGGCCGGTCCGGCCATTGTAATCCTGCTCCACGATTCTATTTCTACCATGCCGGGTTCAATTGAAGTCATCCTCAACGCCAAATCCGGCTCACAGAAAGCGGAGGAGGCGCACGCCGCGATCGAGAAAGTCCTGCGCGCTTCGGGCCGGAGATTCCAGATCTCGATGGGCGGAGGTGAAGACCTGGGCGAACTCGCTGCGAAGCGGGCCACCGCCGACTGCGAGATCCTGGTCGCGGCGGGCGGTGATGGGACGATCTGTTGCGTGGCGGAGGCGGCGTTGAAAGCGAATAAGACTCTGGGCGTGATCCCGCTCGGGACCTTTAACTACTTCGCCAAGAATCTCGGCATTCCCCTGGAACCGGCGGAAGCGGCGCAGGTCATCCTAGACGGCGAGACGGTGCGCGCCTCCGTGCTCGATCTCAACGGCCGGCTCATCCTGAATAACACCAGCATTGGGATTCATCCGGCGGTGCTCTTGAAACGGCGACAGATGTATCGCCGTTGGGGCCGCAACCAGATCAGCGCCTATCTCTCCGTCGCGATGACCGCGTTCCAGCCGCCGCCGCGCCTGCGCGTGCGCCTGGCGACGGATGAGGGCGAGGTCGTGCGCGAGACGCCCCTGGTCATGGTCTGCTCGAATGCTTTCCAAATGGAAGCCTTCGCGCTCGCGGGCAAAGAGTGTCTCGCCCAGAGGAAATTCGCGCTTTATGTCGCGCGGATGGCGGGACGGGCGACGATTTTCCACCTCGGGCTGCGCGCGCTTTTGCGGCGATTGCGGCCGACTGTGGATTACGAGGTCATCTGCACCTCGGACGCGACGATTGAGATGCTGGGCCGCCGGCGTTTCCGCGCGGCGGTCGATGGCGAGTTGGAAAGGCTGGAAAGCCCGCTGCGTTTCCAGATCGGCGAGCGGGCACTCTGCGTTCTCCGCCCGAAGGAGAACGCAGCGGCGTGAGGACGTTGCTGCACGTCTCCGATCTCCATTTTGGGCGGGTCGATCGTTCGTTAATCGATCCGCTGCTGGCACGCGCGCATGAGCTTGCGCCCGACCTCGTGATCGTGTCCGGCGATTTCACGCAGCGCGCCCGGCGCCGGGAATACATCGCGGCGCACGCTTTTCTCGAGCGGCTGCCCGCGCCCCGGCTGGTCGTTCCGGGGAATCACGACATTCCGCTTTGGGACGTGGTCCGGCGCTTCGCGAGTCCGCTAGGCCGCTATCGGCGTTACATCACTGACGAACTCGCCCCCTTTTATCAGGACGACGAAATCGCCGTGCTCGGGATCAACACCGCGCGTTCCTTCACTCGCAAGTATGGGCGGATTAACGCGGACCAGATCGCGCACGCCCGTGAGGTCTTTGGCGAGGTGAAGGGTGAGGTAGTAAAAATCGTCGTGACTCATCATCCGTTTGATCTCCCGCCGGGTTCGCACAGCCGGCTGGTCGGGCGCTCGGCCATGGCCATGCGCGGGCTCGCCGCGGCGGGGGTCGACATGATTCTCTCCGGGCACCTTCATCTCCAGCACACCGGCTTGACCGCAAAGCGCTACCAGATCGAGGGCTACTCTGCGCTCGTCGCCCAGACCGGGACGACGATTTCGACCCGGGGCCGCGGAGAAGCGAACTCCTTCAACTGTATCCGGATCGAGCCCGGAGCGATGACGATCCAGCCCTATAACTGGGAGCCGGGCCGGGCGCAGTTCGGCCCGCAGCCGAGCGAAAAATTCATCCGCGAAGCGACGCGCTGGGTTCGCGCCTAACGATGATGAGGTAGCGATCGCTCCGACTTCAGCCCCCGGTCCCGTCAGGTTGAGCGGAGCGAAACATCTCTGAACTCTGCGGTTTGATTATCACGTTTAGAAGTTGAGAGGATGCAACGGCAATGCAGTTGGAATCGCTTAGATTTCTACTTCGATGCCGAGTTCAACGACTTGCGCGGGAGGGATATGGAAAAAGTGGACCGGGTGCGCGGTGTTGCGATTGAGGAAGGCAAAGAGCGTCTCGCGCCAGAGAGTGATCCGGGAGCGCCGCGCCGGCACCGGCGTTTGCCGGCCGACATAATAGGTGACCTCCTCGAGGTCGAAAGCGTCCCGCTCCGCCATGAGCTCGAGTGCTTTGGGCACGTTCGGCTCATCCATGTAACCGAAGTTCAAGGTGATCCGGCGAAACCCTTCTCGGAGTTCTTCGGCTTCCACACGCTCGCGGGGCGGGATGTGCGGCAGGTCCTGCGTCTCGACATTGAGGACGATGGCACGCTCGGAAAGCGCCTTGTTGTGCTGCAGGTGGTGCACCAATACTGCGGGGGTGCCGCGGGCCCGGCCGGTGAGGAAAATCGATGTTCCCTCCACGCGCACCGGCGGATCGCGGTGGAGCTCGCCGAGGAATTTATCGAGTGACTTTTCGGTCTTGCGGAGCCGATCCCAGATCAGTTCGCGCCCGCGATGCCAGGTGGTCATGACGAGGAAAACGAGCGCGCCGATAAGGAGCGGGAACCAGCCGCCATCGATGAACTTGAGGATGTTCGCGCCGAAAAAGCCGAGGTCGATCACCAGAAACGCGGCGGAGAGGCCGAGAACGAGGAAACCGTTCCATTTCCAGACTCGACGGGCGATCGCGGCGAGGAGAATCGTGGTGATGACCATCGTGGTCGTCACGGCGACGCCGTAGGCCGCCGCGAGATTGCTCGAAGAGCGAAAGCCGAGCACCAGCCCGACGCAGGCAATCATTAGGAGCCAGTTGAGTGAGGGCACGTAGATTTGGCCGAGCGCTTCGTCGGAAGTCTGGTAAATGCCGACGCGCGGAAAATGGTCGAGAAGCACGGCCTGACGGGTGAGGGAAAAAACGCCCGAGATGACAGCCTGAGAAGCGATCACCGCGGCCAGGGTGGCGAGAAAAACCAGCGGATAAAGCGCCCACGAAGGCGCGAGGTGAAAGAACGGGTGCTCGATCTCTTTGGCACTCTGGAGGACGAGCGCGCCCTGGCCGAAGTAGTTCAAGAGTAACGCCGGGAGGACGAGCCCGAACCAGGCGACGCGAATCGGCCGCCGGCCGAAGTGTCCGAGATCGGCATAGAGCGCTTCGCCGCCGGTGACGACGAGGAAGACCGCACCGAGCACGGTGAAACCGATCCAGCCATTTCGGGCAAAAAAGTGCAGTCCATGGAGGGGATTGAGCGCGGCCAGGACGGACGGTTGCCTGACGATCATAACTGCTCCGAGCAGGCCGATGGTGAGAAACCACACGAGCATGACCGGCCCGAAGATTAGCCCGACGCGTTTCGTCCCGGAGCGCTGGAAAAAGAAGAGCGCGCAGAGGATCGCGATCGTGATCGGCACCACGAAGTCCTTCAGACCGGCGGTGGCGATTTTCAGACCTTCGACCGCACTGAGGACGGAGATCGCGGGCGTGATCATACCGTCGCCATAGAGCAAGGCCGCGCCGAAGACGCTGAGTGCGAGGAACCAATAGGGCGCTTTCCGGCTGCGCCCAGCCCTTTGCATGAGGGCGAGAAGCGCGAGAATGCCGCCTTCGCCTTTGTTATCCGCGCGCATCACGTAGAGGAGGTATTTCACCGAGATCACGATGAGGAGCGACCAGGTGATGAGCGAGAGTACGCCGAGAACGTTGGGCGGATTGACCGCGAGATGACCTTGGGCGGAGGGGTCGCGGAAACATTCGCGCAAGGCATAGAGCGGGCTCGTGCCGATGTCGCCATAGACGACTCCCAGTGTCGTTAGGCAAAGAAGCGGCAGGCGGCGTTTGCCTTCCTCCTCGCGGGCGGCGGCGCCGGAGGCGCTGGGTTTGGCCGGGACGGACGCGACCGGCTTCTCGGCAGCAGGAGCTGAAGACTTTTTTCTTTTGCCGGAGGCCATGTGCGTTACCCCGGCTTCTGTACAGCAAAAACCTTCCTCCAGGAATACCGGAGGAAGGTTTTGCGGTTGAAGTTAAAACAGGATTACGGAGTCGGCGACGTGGTCGTCGTGGTTTCCGTGGTCGTGCTGGTTTCAGCGGCCGGAGTCGCGGTCATCATCGGAGTCGTTTCCGCCGGAGTCGTGGTCACGGTCGTGTTGTTGTTCGTCGTGGTGTCGGTCGAAGCCGCCGGAGAGGTTACCGGATTAACAACGGTGGTGTTGTTCTCGGTCGTCTCAGCCGGGGTGGCAGCCGGAGCCGCGGTTTCAGTTTTTTGTTCGCACGCCACGAGGAGCGCAGCGCTAGCCAGGATGCAGATATATTTCTTCATAAGGTTTTGGATTGAAGGCCCATGTTGGGGTCACAATGGATTCGGGGCAAGCGAAGTTTTCGGCCCTGTGAAATTTAATTTCCCTGCGAAAACCCGCATTCCGCCGCGCACCTAGCCTCGTTAGGCCTTCCTCAGGAGGGCGAGCCGTCGGCTTCCGCGGATTGGAACGGCGGCAGGTGATCCATCCCGTGCGCTTCCGCGACGGCGCGATGGGTGAGCCGGCCATCCATCGTGTTGATGCCGCCGATGAGCGCGGGCTGGCGTTCGCAGGCTTCCTTCAAACCGAGATCCGCGAGGAGCTCGACGTAGCGATAAGTGATGTTGGTCAAGGCCTGCGTGGCGGTGCGCGCGTAGG
>JBPCRH010000089.1:0-2924 GCA_050997075.1 Chthoniobacterales bacterium | reverse complement strand
GCAATGACACCGGGCAACGTCTGCAGCCGCTCGATCAGTTTGTGATAAAATTGCGCCGGTTGACGTTGCGCCGCCGGTTCCTGCGAAAACTGCGTCCAGAGCGACATCGCCACTGCACTTTCCGGTTGGAAGCCGGGATCCACCGCCAAAAGACGTTGGAAACTTCGGCCGAGCAGCCCCGCGCCTACGAGCAACATCAAGGTCAGCGCTACCTGGAAAACGATGAGAAGATTTCGTCCACGCGTGCCTGAACTACCGGGCGTGAGACCACGACCGGCGTTCTGCAAGTGGGACTGCAGATGCTGGGACGATGTGCCTAGGACCGGCACCAGACCAAGGGAAATGCCGACGATGACCGAGAGCCCGAGCGAGAAAAGGAGCACCGGTATGTTGACCCCGATCTCGCCCACGCGCGGCAGGTCGCCGTGGTAGAGGCCGACCATCAGATCGACTCCCCAAAAGGCAAAGAGCACGCCGAGCGCGCCTGCGCACAGCGTCAACAGCATCGTTTCGACTAAGAATTGCCGGGCCAATCTCCAGCGCGACGCCCCCAACGCGGCGCGCAGCGCGATCTCTTTGTGCCGGACAGTTGTTCGGACAAGAAGCAGGTTCGCCACATTTGAACACGCAATCACGAGCACCAAGGTCACGGCTCCGGCCAGCACCAGGAGCATTCCGCGCACATCTTTCACGAGGCGGTCGCGTAGCGGCGACAATCCGAAGCTGACCATGTCGGTTTGCTTGCCATATTCGCCCTTCAGTCGCCGTCCGATTGAGGCGATTTCTGTCCGCGCTTGTTTGATCGAAACGCCATTGCGCAGTCTGGCGACCACATGCCAACTATGTGCCGCGCGTGAAGTGCCGGGAGGATAAATCTCGGTTGGAATCCAGACATCGACATCCGGTGGAAACTCGCGCTCGGCCGGCAGAACACCGACGACGGCAAAGCTGCGATTCTCCAACCGAAGAGTGGTCCCGGCGAGATCAGTCCGGCCTCCGAGGAGGCGCTTCCAAAAACCGAAACTGACGACCGCGACCTGCTTGTTCTCCGTTAGGGATTTGGAAGAAAAAAAGCGACCCAAGACGGGCCGCACCGCTAACACGGAAAAGAAATCCCCCGAGACCGCGCAGACGTTTGTTTGCAGCGGCTCGCTGCCGCCGATCACTGCTTCGGGGCCTCCGGCGTACTTCGCGATCGCCTCGAAGCTCCGACTTCGGGTGCGAAGGTCGTCGAAGTTCGGCTGCGCAAACTCCATTCCCTTCCCGTTCTCATCCAGCTCGCGCAATTCGACGAGCCGCTCCTGCTGCGGATACGGCAGCGGTCGCAAGAGCACGGCGTCGAGTACGCTAAAGATGGCCGTCGAGGCGCCGATCCCGAGGGCAAGGGTGAGGACAGCGATGAGGGCAAAGCCGGGCGACTTGAGCAGCTGACGGAAGGCGTAGCGAAGGTCGTTCATAAGTATATTATTCGTTAGGCTAAGAAATAGCGGGAGTGTGTTGGGGAGATTTTTTGATGGGAAGCGCTGAGGTCATTCATGGCGAAGCGCGGCCATGGGGCTGATGCGGGTGGCGCGGCGCGCCGGCACCCATGTCGCGAGCAAGGCGGCAATCGCGAGCAGAGCTGGCGCGAGGGTGAAGGCGAAAGGATCGAGCGAGCTCACCTGGAAGAGAATGCCGCTCACCATTTTCCCGGTGCCGATGGCGAGCAGGAAGCCGAGCGCGAGTCCAAATACGATCATCGTTAGGCCCTCGCGCAGGATCATCCAGAGCACTGCACGCCGTTGCGCGCCGAGCGCCATGCGGATGCCGATCTCACGTGTCCGCCGCGCCACGGAGTAGGCCTTCACTCCATAAATGCCGACGACCGCGAGACCGAGCGCGAGCGCGCCGAAGATCGAGAAGAGCGCCGCCCCGGCGCGCCCGATCCAGAGCTCGACATTGGCGTCCACGTGTTTCGTAAAAGTCCGCAGCTCGAGCACGGGCAGCACCGGGTCGACGTCCTGCAGCGTTTTCCGGAGCAGCTCCGCGGCGCCCTGCTCATTCTTCGCGGGCAAGGAGGCGAACCTCACGAAAAAGAAAACGTCGCTCTGAAATCCGCGCGCGAAGGGGAGGTAAACCGTTCCCGGCGGTTGCGGGCCGAGGAGCCGGCCTTTTATTGCTGGAACGATGCCGACGATCTCGATCGGTTGGCCGCGCGCGATCTCTCCGCTCGCCGGATCGATTTTTTCCGGAGGCGCGTCGGGTTGGATCGGGAACTGGAGGTATTGCCCGAGCGCGTTCTCGTTAGGCCAGAGTTTCCGCGCAAGCGTTTCATCAACGACCGCGACCGGCGGTCCGCCCGGTTCGGTCGCTTCTGCTTCTGTGAACGGGCGTCCGCGGAGCAAGGGCAAACCAACCGCGGCGAAATAGTCTGCGCCGACGCTGTTCCAAAACGGACTAATGGGTTCGGCTTTTGGATCGGGCGAGGCGCCGGCACGTTGCACCGTCCGCATGACGAAGCGATCGCTGAACGGCGCGGTCGCCGAAACAGCCGCGTGGGTGACACCCGGCAACGCCGCGAATTTTTCGCTCAGGGTGCCGTAAAGTTGCGCTGCGCGCTTTTGGTCGAGGCCGGCGAGGCTGGCGTCGGTTTCCAGGAGGAAGGTGTGGTCGGCGTGCAATCCCGATTCCACCGCCGCGGCTTTGCTTGCACCGCGCATGAAGAGCGCCGCGGCGGTCACGAGCGCGAGGGAAAAAGCGATCTGCACGACGACGAGCGGATTACGCGGGAGAAATTTCCAGCGCCGCCTAACGACATCCTCGCCGACCTGTTGTTTCAAATTCTCCAGAGTCGCGACGCGCGAGAGCTTGAGCGCCGGGCCGAGGGCAAAACAGAGCGTGCCGAGCACCGCGAAGAGCAGCGTCGCGCCGAGGATCGCGGGGTT
>JBPCRH010000079.1:0-8549 GCA_050997075.1 Chthoniobacterales bacterium | reverse complement strand
GCTTGTCCGGAATCGGGATCGCGCGAATCGCTCTCAGCCCATGTAATAGCCGCCGTTCACATTGAGCACGTGCCCGGTGATGTAGCTGGCCATCGGCGAAGCGAGAAAAAGCGCGGCGTCGACGATCTCGTGCGCGTCGCCGAGCCGGCCCAGCGGAGTCTGCTTCTTAAAATTCTCGGCTACTTCATCGGGCATGCCTTTGCTCATCCCGACGTCGATGAACCCCGGCGCGATCGCGTTCACCGTGATCTGCTGACGGGCTAGCTCGCGCGCGCTCACTTTGGTCAGGGCGATGATCGCAGCTTTGCTCGAGGAATAATTCGCCTGCCCGAAGAGGCCCATCTGTCCGCTGACCGACGACAGGTTGATCACGCGCCCGCCGCTCCGGAGCACTGCCGCCGCTTTTTGGGTGACGTTAAAAGTCCCGGTCAGATTCACCCGGACGACGCTCTCAAAATCTTCGAGCGTCAGCTTCTTCATCGTCCGGTCGCGGATAATTCCGGAGTTGTTCACGAGAATGTCGAGGCCGCCGAAGTCGGTGGCGATTTTTTGCATCATTGCCTCGACCTGGTCCGGCTTTGTCACGTCGCACTCGAGGGTGAGTGGATTTTTCAGGCGGCTCGCCACTTCCTCCGCCTCGGATTTGTTTCGCCCTTCCGGATCGCTGATGAAGTTCACAACGCACTGCGCGCCTCGCTCGCCGAAGGCTTGGATCATGGCCGCACCGAGCCCGCGCGAGCTGCCGGTGACGAGGACGACTTTGCCGTCGAAATTTAGTGGATCATTCATAGGACAGGATTAACAGGATTGTGCAGGATTAGAGAAGAGAGCCGCCGGCGCGCGAAACTCAATCCTGTTAATCTTGCTAATCCTGTCTATTTTTTCCGGCTCATGCCCGCACCTGTCCGAATTTTGACCGCTGTCCCGATCTGTGACGGACATGACAGCGCGATTAACACGATCAATCTCGAGTTCATCCGGCACGGCATCGAGGTGGTTTACCTCGGCTATCATCGCTCGGTCGAAGACATCGTGCGGACGGCGATCCAGGAAGACGTCGGGGCGGTCGGGATCTCGAGTTACAACGGTGGGCACGTCGAATTTTTCACCGAAGTCGCGCGCGCCTTGAAGCGCAAAGGTGCGGGCGACATCAAGCTTTTCGGCGGCGGCGGGGGCACGATCACGGATGCGGACGCGACCGTGATGAAGCGTAACGGCGTCCACAAAATCTTCTTCGCCGGGACGGGGCTGACGGAGATGGCCGATTTCGTCCGCGAACATTACGGCAACACTCATCGCCGGCGCACGAAAGCGACCGCGGACATGAAACTCGCACGCGCGTTGACCGAGATCGAAGACCGCTACGCAAAAGCGAAGACCGCCAAAAAGCCGGCGGCGAAAAAGAAAACGAATCCCTCGGCCAAGACCAGGGTGATCGGTTTTACCGGCCCGGGCGGAGCGGGGAAGACCACGCTGATCGACGAGCTCGTCCTGCGATTATTGCGCCGCGACGCGAAGGCGCGGATCGCGATTCTCTCGCACGATCCGAGCGTGGTTGGTGAAGGCGCATTGTTAGGTGACCGCGCCACCATGATCAATTCCCAAAACGACCGCGTCTTCATGCGGAGCATGGCCACGCGCGGCCAGGCCGGCGGTTTGTCGCCCGCGACCGGCGAATGTCTCGCGCTGCTTGCGCGTTCCGATTTCGACTACGTGATCCTGGAAACGGTCGGCACCGGCCAGGAAGCGATGCCGTTCCAGGACGCGCTCGTGCAGAAAACCGTGCTCGTCATGAATCCCGATTACGGCAGTCGTTTACAGCTGCAAAAAATCGTCATGCTCGATCTCGCCGATCTCGTGGTCGTGAACAAAAGCGACCAGGATCGCGCGCGCACGGCGGTCTCGGAAATCGAGCAGCGCCTCGGGCAAAACAAGCGCGAGCAGCGGCTGCTCTCGACCGTGGCGAAGCGGCATCGCGACGAAGGGGTCGATCAATTGTGTAACTGGATCATGGGCGACGCTGACCCCGCGGTCATCCAGAGCGCAGCCGAGGGATCCCGTGGAGCGGCTGGGAAGCTTCGGAGCAAGAGTAAGAGCAAGAGCAGCGCGAACTTTAAGGAAGCCCGTCGGGATCCCTCGACTTCTCCCGCGTCTGCGAGATCCACTCGGGACGACGAAAGGTAAACATTTATGAGCAAACTCGGGCAAGTCGTAGAGGCCGTAGAGAATTACAATCAGCACGTGCTCGACGAAGTGAAGCGGGCGCGGAAGGACGAAAAGTTCGGCCAAGAAATGGTCGATCGCTGGAACGAGGTGAAAGCGAAAACGCCGATCGGCACCGCGCCGACAGGTTTGAAATTGCCGCGGCTCGCGTTGCCAGAAATCGACGAGGCCGGCGAGATCACGCGCTATTTGTTAGGCGAAGGTTTGCCGGGCGAATTCCCGTTCACAAACGGCGCGTATCGCGAGATGTATCTCGAGCCGCTGCGCGAACCTGAAGCCGGCAGCTACGGCAAGAAGAACGGTGCCAACGGGAAGAACGGTCACGCGCAGAACGGAGTTGTAGCGGCGGGCGTGTCGCCCGCAAAAAGCGCCGAGCGGCCGATACGGCCGCCTCTACAGAAGAAGGAAACAGAAGAGCCGACCCGCCTTTTTTCCGGCTTCGGTCTCGCTGAAGATACAAACAAACGCTTCCATTATCTCACCGGCCACCAGCGCAGCGCGCGGCTGAGCACGGCCTTCGCCGGACCGACGCTTTACGGCATCGACAGCGACGCCGACGGCGTCTTCGGCAAGATCGGCGAAGGCGGTCTCGCGATCGATACCTACGAGGACATGGTCCGGCTTTACGACGGCTTCGACATGGGCTCGCCCGATTTTTCCGCCTCGATGACGATCAGCGGACCGGCCCCGATCATCATGGCGATGTATATCGCCGCGGCCAAAAAGCGCTTCGGCCCGAAGGTGGTGCCAAACCTGCGCGGGACGATCCAGGCGGACATTTTCAAAGAAGTTCAGGCGCAGAACGAAACGATTTTCCCGACCGAGGCGTCGCTTCGTTTCCTCTGCGACATGATCGAATACACGACTGAGCACATGCCGCGTTGGTATCCGGTTTCAATCAGCGGCTACCACATCGGCGAGGCCGGGGCGACCCCGGTGCAGCAGGCGGCTTACACGGTTTCCAACGGCTTCGCCTACGCGGAAATGCTCGCGGCCCGCGGCATCCCGGTCGACCAATTCGCGCCGCGGCTTTCCTTCTTTCTCGATTGCGGGCTCGACGTGGAATACATCGCCCTCGCGCGCGCCTCGCGGCGCATCTGGGCGATCGGGATGCGCGACGTTTTCGGCGCGGGTCACAAGGGGCAAATGTTCAAGCTCCACACCCAGACGAGCGGCCGCTCGCTCGTCGCCGCGGAGTTCAAAAACAACCTAACGAGAACCGCAGCCGAGCTCATGCTCGCCTACATGAATGGCACGAACAGCTGCCACTCGAACAGCGCTGACGAGCCCTTCACGACCCCGAGCGAAGAGTGGATCCGCCTCGCCGCTCACGGTCAGGCGATCCTGCTCGATGAATCCGGAATTTTTAAGCACACCATGAACATGCTCACCGGCTCGCCCGGGATGAAAGCGGTCGAGCGCGCAGTGGAGGCGGCGATGCTGGAAGAGTTCCAGCAGATCGAGGAACTCGGCGGCGTTCTTCCGGCGATCGAGCATCGCTACCAGCGCGCGCAGATTCAGACCGCGGCCCATCGCTACGAGCAGCAAATCTACAACGGCACGCGCCCGATCATTGCCCTGAACAAATACAACGATCGTAAGAACGAGATGCCGGAAGTGAAAATGGTCCGGACGGCGAAGGCGAAGAAGCAGCTCCAAGTTGAGCGTCTGACGAAGTTCAAGAAGCGCAACGCCGCGAAGTCGGAGCGCGCGCTCGATCAACTGACCGACGTGGTCGAGAGCGGGAAAAACTATTTCCCGACCTTGATCGAGACGGTGGAGGTTTGCTCGTTAGGCCAAATCACCGGGCGCCTCCAGGAAGTGGTCGGCCACTTCC
Source organism: Chthoniobacterales bacterium (assembly GCA_050997075.1). GTDB lineage: Bacteria > Verrucomicrobiota > Verrucomicrobiia > Chthoniobacterales > UBA10450 > Palsa-1392. The sequence continues at coordinate 4,489 of JBPCRH010000079.1, read as the reverse complement.
GTCCGATGGTGTAGCGACAGCCGGGCCACCCGGTCATCCCGAGCGAAGCCGAGGGATCCCGCCGGGTTTCTGGGAAGCTCCGCGGCGGGACTCCCGCGCGCGGCAGAAAAGCTCCGCGGCGAAGCTTCCCGGTAGTTCCACGGGATCCCCTCGACTTCGCTCGGGATGACGCCGGGCTCTTCGGTCAGAGGAGCTCTTTGGTCAGCGGGGCTCTTTGGTTAGCGGGGCGGCTCGGTTGCAGTTTGGCGTTCTCCGGCGAAGCTAGGCACCCGAAATGTCGGATTCTTCCGATCGCACTTCCTTCGTCTTTTCCGACCCGTCCGGTCGCCGCTGGCCACGCCTGCGGCGCATTCTTCTGGTCATCCTCGCGCTCGTTTTTGTCGGCATCGTCCTCTTTGCGCGGACGCTTTTTGTCACCCCGCAACTGCGCCTGCCGCTCGCGCTGCACCAGTTAAAAGGTCAGCTCAAATCAATTCAAAAAGCCAACCCCGCTTCCGCCCCGAAGCCGGCGCCGACCGCGATTCCGCTCTGGGAAAAATTCAGCGCGGCGCGCAAGGCGAACAAGAAAACCGCGGCCACGCCGGTCCCGGTGGTGCCACGCAAATTCGGCGCCGGTCGCGAAGTGCACCTCGCGTTTTACCGTAACGGTGATCCTTACAGTTTCGCTTCGCTCGAGCAGCACGCCGCGCAGATCACCCATCTCTGTCCCGAGTGGATGGCGATGGTGAACGGGATGGGCGATCTCCAGATCGATTCCGACAATCGGCTCCCGAAATTGGCCGCCGCGCACGGCATCGCGCTCCTGCCGCTGCTCACGAATCTGCTCGGCGACGCCTGGCAACCGGAAGCGATCGAGAACCTCGCGAACGCGCCGGGCCCGCGGCAGCAGCGCTTTTTCCAGAACGTTCTCGCCACGCTCCGAAACGCGCACGCGGCCGGCGTCGTGCTCGATTGGCAGGATGTCGATCCCGCCTACACCGACCAGATCGCGACGCTCGTGAGCAACCTCGCGGATGCGCTGCATCACGATGGGCGCGAGCTCTGGATCTGCGTGAATCCGGGCGAGCCGCTCGACCTCAGCGACTCCGACAAGGTGATCGAGAAAACCGATCGCTTCGTCGCGCTCCTCTATGACGAAACTTCGGAAGACGAAGCGCCGGGCGCGCTCTCTTCGCGGCCGTGGTTCGACGGCTGGCTCGACACGCTCGTGGATGGCGCGGCGGCGCAGCAATGGGTCATCGGGCTCGGCAGTTACGGCTACGATTGGACGAAGGGACAACTGCGCGCCGACCAGATCAGTTTCGCGGAAGCGATGAGCCGCGCGAGCTACGCGGACGCGCCCGGTTTCACCGCGGGTGCGCCGGATTACAGTCCGACGTTTTCCTACGACGACGGCGGGGACGAGCACACGGTTTCGTTTCTCGACGCGACCACGTTTTACAACCAGCTGCGAGCCGCGCGGCAGAAAAAAGTCGGCGGTTTTGCCGTCTTCCGTCTGGGCACGGAAGACTCGGCGATCTGGGATGTGCTGAACTTGCCGCCGGCCGCGCCGCTCACCGCGCCCGCGCAGGAGGAACTAAACACCCTTAGGAGCAGCGACACGATCGCCGACATCGGCGACGGCGAGATCGTGACCGTGGACGAAAGCCGCGCCGACGGCCGCCGCAAAGTCAGCGTCGATGAGAAGGGAAACCTGATCGCGGCCTACGAGCAATTCCCGGAATTCCCGACGCTCTATCACCAGGGCGGCGGCAAGCCCCACGAGGTCTCGCTCACCTTCGACGACGGCCCCGATCCGAAGTGGACCCCGCTCGTCCTCGACCTCCTGAAAGCGGCGAACGTGAAGGCCGCCTTCTTCCTCGTGGGCGTGAACACGGAGCGCTACCCGGACCTCGTTAGGCAGATCGTCGCGGAAGGGCACGAGATCGGCAATCACACTTATTACCATCCGAACTTGGGCGCCTGTTGGCCGGAGCATATCCGGCTGGAATTGAACGCGACGCAATTGCTTCTCGAGACCATCACCGGCCATTCGACGACGCTCTTTCGTCCGCCTTATGCCGCGGATACGAGCCCGAGCGGACTCGGCGAATTGCTTCCGCTGAAGATCGCGCAGGACCTGCATTACCTCGTCGTGCTCGAGAACATCGACCCGCAGGATTGGGCGCGACCGGGCACCGACGTGATCGTGAACCGGGTGAAACAACAGCGGCGCGACGGAAACATTATCCTCCTCCACGACGGCGGCGGCGATCGCTCGGAGACGGTCGCGGCGCTCCCGCGGATTCTCGATTACCTCGCGACGCGCGGCGACACGGTGGTGCCCTTGAGCACGCTCATGGGCACGACGCGCGACGCGATCATGCCGCCGGCCCGGGTCGGCTCTCGCGCGCTCGAGCGGCTCGTGGGAGGGACCGGTTTCCAGGTTCTCCGCAACGTCGAGGAATTGCTCTGGGCCTTTATGATCGTCGCGACCGCGCTCACGGTCGTGCGCACGGCGATGGTGGTCTGGCTGGCGACGCGTTTCCGGCGGCGCACGGATGATTTTGCGGAGCCGGTCAGCCTGATCATCGCCGCCTACAACGAAGGCAAAGTGATCGCCGCCACGCTCCGCTCCGTGCTGGCGAGTGAATACGGCGCGGCGCTCGAAGTGCTCGTGGTCGATGACGGCTCGAGCGATAACACCGCCGCGGAAGTGGAAGCGATCGCGCGCACCGACGACCGCGTGCGTCTTTTGCGACAGACGAATTTCGGCAAAGCCGCCGCGCTCAGTCGCGGGCTGACCGCGGCGCGTCATGGCATCGTCGCCTTCCTCGATGCCGATACGCACGTGCAGCCTGATACCCTAAAATATCTGACGCGTCCCTTCGCGGATGAACACGTCGGCGCGGTTTCGGGTCATGCGAAGGTCGGGAACTTGCGCTCCTTTCTCGCGCGTTGTCAGGCGCTCGAATACACCTGCGGGTTCAATCTCGACCGGCGCGCCTACACCCGCTGGGATTGCGTCACGGTCGTGCCCGGCGCGATTGGCGCGGCGCGGAAGAGTGCGGTCGCGGAGGCCGGCTGGCTCCGTCTCGACACGCTCGCGGAAGACACCGCACTCACGCTTTCGCTCCATCGCAAAGGCTACCGCGTCGAGTATGCGCCGGATGCGATCGCCTGGACGGAAGCGCCGGAAACCGTGCGCGCCCTCGCACGGCAACGTTTCCGCTGGGCCTATGGGACGATGCAATGCCTCTGGAAACATCGCGACCTCACCTTCAACTGGCGCTACCGCGCACTCGGCTGGTTTAGTCTCCCGAGCGTTTGGTTTTTCCAGATCATCCTCGTCGCGATCTCGCCTTTGGTGGATGTGCTCCTGATTGCTTCGCTCCCTTTTGGGATCTGGGGGGCGGTGCTCCCGTTCGTCGTCATCTTTCTCGCGATCGATCTCTTCATCGCGATCCTCGCCTGCCTGTTCGAAGGCGAACCGGTCATCCGCGCGTGGCGGATTTTGCCGATGCGCCTGATTTACCGGCCGCTCCTCGGCTACGTGATTTGGAAAGCCGGCCTGCGCGCACTAAAAGGCGTGTGGGTGAGCTGGGCGAAGCTGGAACGGACGGCCTCGGTGCCGGCGCGCACGTGAATTCGTTAGGCAAAATTTTCGGGCTCGGCCTAACGAGCGCGCTTTTGTGCGGTGGTTGTCATGAACAGGCTGCCTCCTCGGCGCCGGATCCGAAGAGACCGCTGGAGCTCGCCGTGCCCGCACAGGGGAAATACACCGGCGCTTACATCGATTTCGGCGATCAGGAAGACGACGTCTCGCTCGAGGCGATCGAAAATTTCGAGACCATGGTCGGCAAACACCAGGCGATCGTCGCCTCCTCGAGCTACTGGGGAGAACAAAGTTTCCCGACCCGCAACCTCGAGATCATCTCGCGGCACGGCTCGATGCCGCTCGTTTTTTGGTCGCCGTGGGACAAGCCGTATCTGCAAAATCGCGGGCCCGATCGCTTCAGCCTGCTCGAGATTATCAAGGGCACTTGGGACGGCTACATTGATCGCTGGGGCGATTCCGCGCGGGCCTTTGGGAAACCGCTGCTCGTCTCCTTCGCGAACGAAGCGAACGGCAACTGGTTTCCCTGGTCCGGTTCGTTCTACGGCGGGAACAAACCAGTGCCGGGCCAGCCTAACGAGTGGGAAGGGCCGGAGACTTTCAAGCGGGCTTTCCGCCACGTGGTCGATCGGGTGCGCGCCCGCGGAGCACTAAACGTGCAGTGGCTTTTCCACCTCAATAACTACGCCGAGCCGAACGAGACCTGGAATTATGCGCCGGCCTACTATCCCGGGCCGAACTATGTCGACTGGCTCGGGCTGAGTATCTACGGGCAACAAGTCGGCGAAGATAATTGGTCGCCGATCGAGCCGCTCATCACCTGGCCTTACGAGCAGATGTGCGCGGTCGATCCAACGAAGCCGATCATGGTCGCAGAGTGTGGGTTGGGGGGGT
>JBPCRH010000011.1:0-3171 GCA_050997075.1 Chthoniobacterales bacterium | reverse complement strand
GGTCCTGATGGCGTTGCGTTTGGTCCGGCCTAACGAACAGGCCGAGCTCGGCGAAGTCTTCAAGCGCGCGCTCGACTGGCAGCTCAGCTTCCAGTGCGAAGAAGGCGGCTGGGCGGCGTTCGATAAGGATGTCACGCGCCATTGGCTCGAGGATATGCCCTTTGCCGATCACAACGCGATCCTCGATCCGACCTGTAGCGACCTGACCGCGCGCACCTTGGAATTGTTAGGCTACATCGGCTTCAATCCCGGCCGGCCGCTCGTGCACAAAGCGATCCGCTACCTGCGCGAGACGCAGGAAGACGATGGCTCGTGGTATGGACGCTGGGGCGTGAACTACATCTACGGCACCTGGCAGGTGCTCCGCGGCTTGAGCGCGATCGGCGAAGACATGACCGAGGATTGGGTCCTGCGCGGACGCGATTGGCTGGAGAGCTGCCAGAACGACGACGGCGGCTGGGGCGAAACCTGCGCCTCCTACGAAAATCCCGACTTCAAAGGCAAAGGCGCGAGCACGGCTTCGCAGACCTCGTGGGCGCTGATGGGTATCTGCGCCTGTCGCGATCTCGATCGCGCGAGCGTGCAGCGCGGTCTGCGCTTTCTGCTCGAGACGCAGCGCGATGATGGCGCGTGGGATGAGCCGGAAATCACCGGCACCGGATTCCCGCGGGTCTTCTATTTGAAGTACGACATGTACCGCCAAAACTTCCCGCTCCTAGCGCTCGCCACCTACGTGAACTACCGCAGCGGCATCGGGCATTACCAAAGCTTCTACCGCTGGGCCGGGCGCTGACTTCTATCATCGTTTCGCTCTGCGAAACGCGGGTCTCGGCGCTGACCGCAGAAGCGACGTCGCTCTCGCGCCTCCCGGAGGGAGGCGTCTACAAACGGGAGCGTCTACAGCGCGATCTTCCCGCCCCACGAAAGAATCTTTGCCTTCGTCCCCGCGGCTTCCGCTTCCTTGATCTCGCCGTTGCGATTGTAAAACAACGAGAGACTGGTCCAACCGATCTGGTCGTTAGGCTTCAGCGCCACCGTTTTCTTCCCGGCCTCGATCGCTTCCGGGAAACGCCCGAGCTTCATCAGCGCCATCCCGAGCGCGTGCCAGCCGTCGAAAAACTCCGGATCGAGCTCGACGCAGCGCCGATATTTTTCCACCGCGCTCTCCAGTTCGCCGACCGCGAGGTCGCCGTTTCCGTCGTCGAAAAGCTCTTCGAGTTCGGGCGTCATCGGGAGCGGAGTGCAGCGACGTCGAGGGATCGCGCTGGATTTCGTTGCAACACTTCCGAGACGATCGCGCGCTCCGGGTCGAGCAGCTCCGTGGCGCAACTTTGTAAGTTGCGATCCGCAAGTTGCAAACTTGCGCCACGAGGGGTGAATGAAGCGCGTCCGCGGCATTTCTTGCGGCGTAGCTTCACGGCAGCGCCACGGGATCCCTCGACTGCCCCCGCGTTCGCGGGATCCGCTCCGGTTGCCATGGTTAACCTGGGGCCTGCTGCGGAGTCGTGTCCTGTACACCGGCGGAGCGGCGCCGTTCCCGCAGCCATTCGTCGAACACGACTTGGCTCCGATTCTGCAAGGCGCTCGCTTCCACGAGCGGGCGGGCCGAATCAAACTGGGCCGTGTTGAGCGGCTGGCGTTTTTCGAGGATCACCAAGAGTCCGCCATCGGCCTGCGGGATCAGGTCGCTCACGCTGCCGGGGCTCATCTCACTCACCGTCTGCTTGAGTCGCTGCATCTCCGGCGTCAGCATTTTCGGATCGGGCGGGGCCGTGGGCTTGGCGCCGGGCGCGTAATCGATGAGCGCGAAGGCCGGCATTTTTTCCGCTTTCACGCCAGCTTGGAGGGCCGCTTGCTCGGCGGTCTTCCCGCTTTTTAGTGCCTCACGCAATTGCTGCGCGACCGCCGTCGCCTTGGCGGTGAGCAAAGTCTCGTCGCGCTGTTTTTTCAGCGTCTCCAGAATTTTTGGTTTCGCTTCCTCGAGCGTGAGCGGCCGGGCCGGCATCGTCTTGGCCAGGCTCTCGACATAAAAGCCATCGGGCGTCTGGATCGGCGGGCTCGCCGGCGCTTCCGCCGAAAGGGCAAAAGCCGCCTGCGTTAGCTCCGGGGTCGGTAACGCCGGATCGGGCGCGCTCCTGGTGAAAGGTCCGGTCTCCTGCGGCCTGAGTTTAAACTTCGCTGCGACCGCGTCGAACTGCGCGTCCTTCACCTGGAGCGCATCCGCGAAATCACCGGCGACGTCCGCCATTTTTTGGAGCACATCGATGCGCGCTTTGCCGGTCAGCTTCTTCTCTTCGTCGGTCAGGCCGAGATCGACGAATTTCACCTGGCGCTTCTCCTCGGTCTTCAACTCCGCCTTGTGCGCATCGTAATATTTCTGCACGTCCTCCGCGGAGGTCGGCGCATTGTTTGCCAGATCGGAGGCGGTGAGATGAACCGTGCTCACGTCCATCTTCGAGTAGAGTTTTTCGTAATTCCTGCGCATCTCCGAGTCGGGCACAGTCACGCCGGCGCCGAGGATTTTCTGCACGCGCTCGAGCGCGATCTGATCCGCGACAAGTTCCTCGACCTGCGCTTCGCTGAACCCCATCGGGGCGAGCGCGTGGTCGGCGAAGTCGGTGTATTTCGCGAGATCAAAGCCGTTCACCCCTTGGAAGGCGGGTAGCTTCTGCACCGCCGCGGCGATCTCCGCCGTCGTTGGTTGAATCCCGAGCTGGTCGGCTTCGTGGCGCAGCACCATCACATTCCAGGAAAAGGCCGCGTAGGCTTCGTTCTCCGACTGCGCGCCGAGGGTCAGCGCCTGCACGAGCTCGCGCATTCCGAGTTGGCTCCCGAGTTGAAAAAGGCGCGCGTGCCGCTGGTATTCGACCTGCGAGACGTTGCGGTCGTAAAGTTTGCCGGCCACGCCGTTCCCCATCTGGGCGAAGTCGGTTTTGTTCCAATACCAAGAGAAGGAAATACAGACGAGGGCCGTGATGACGATCATCAGGACCTTGTGATGTTTGCGCATCATTGTGATCATAAATTTGGTGTCGGTCGGGAGGGCGAACTTAGGGGCGCGCTCCCTCGCGGCAACTGATTTCTGGCTGGGTGACTCTGGGTCTGGCTCTCGGGAGGAGCCATGATCCGGTCATCCCGAGCGAAGCGCAGCGGAGTCGAGGGATCCCGTGG
>JBPCRH010000476.1:0-7616 GCA_050997075.1 Chthoniobacterales bacterium | reverse complement strand
TCGATGATTTTGAAAGCGTCGTCCGGGTAAATCTCGCCGGGACTTTCAACGTCACCCAGAAAGCCGCAACCGTTCTGCACAGTGGCGGGCGCGTGATCAACCTCTCCTCGGTCAGCGGACAGATGGGCCTCTTCGGGCAGGCGAATTATTCCTCGAGCAAAGCTGCGATCATCGCCCTGACCAAAGTCTCCGCCCGCGAGTTGGCTCGCCAGCAGATTACGGTGAACGCGATTGCGCCCGGCTTCGTCGACGTCGGGATGAGTAAAGGGATGCCGGATGAAGTGGCCGAGAATTTCAAGAAGCAGATTCCGTTAGGCCGCCTTGGTGAGGGCCGCGAGATCGTCGACGCCGCGCTCTTCCTCGCTTCTCCGATGGCCAGTTACATCACCGGGCATGTCCTGAACGTGAACGGCGGCTTCTACATGGGATAAGTTGCGACCGCGATGAAATCGAAGCCTCCCTCCGAAGCGAGCGCGCCCGCGGCCATTCCCATCCTGACCATTCGCGAGCAGAGGGTGATGCTCGACTCCGACTTGGCGGCCATCTACGGCGTCACCACGGGACGCTTCAACGAGGCGGTGAAACGGAATGCGAAGCGCTTTCCGGAGGACTTTTCCTTCGTTCTTACCCGCCCTGAATTCGATCATTTGATATCGCAAAACGCGATATCAAAGCCGAACCGTGGCGGTCGCACCAAACTTCCGCGCGTTTTCACCGAACATGGCGCGCTCATGGCTGCCAGCGTTTTGAACAGCGACCGGGCCGTGGCCATGAGCGTATACGTGATTCGGGCTTTCGTCGAAATGCGGGAAACCCTCACCGCAAACGACGCGATCTTAAAGCGCCTCGCCGAGATCGACCGCGACCTCATCGTGCATGGGAGCACACTTCAGGATATCTACCGGAAGCTTCTCCCGCTGCTCACCCCGCCGGCGGACCCGCCTCGGCGGCAAATCGGGTTCTCCCCCATCTCCTAAGCTCGTCCCAAATTCGGTCCGACCTAATCCCATTGTCGGGAATGCTCATTCGTTAGGCAAAACCAGCCACGTCCGCTAAATCACTTGCCACCAACGGTTTCCAAGCAGCCACTTGCGGTGGCACAACCTTTGCGTAACGCTCCTTCGCGGTCGCGTCTGATCGTCGCCAAGCTCTACTCATGAACCTACGCATTCTCCTTGCCCCGCTCGCCTCTCTCCTGCTCGCCGCGCCAAATCTCCGCGCCCAAAGCCCCTCGCCGACTCCGACGGTCGATGACCTGATCGCGAAAAACCTCAAGGCCAAAGGGGGCGCGGAAGCCCTCAACGCCATTCAGACTATTCGGTTCCAAGGCCGGATGCTGGTTAACCAGGGCCAGCTCGAACTAACCTACACGCAGACCAAAAAGCGGCCCGGCAAAGTGCGCACCGACGCGACCTTGCAAGGGATGACGCTTGTCCAGGCCTACGACAACTCGAGCGGCTGGAAAGTGATGCCGTTCCAGGGACGCAAGGATCCGGAAAAAATGTCCGGCGATGAAACAAAATCCCTCGTCGAGGACGCCGAGATCGGCGGGCCGCTCGAAAACTGGAAAGCCGACGGCAAGACCGTCACCTACCTCGGGACCGAGGACGTCGAAGGGACCGCAGCGCACAAGCTGAAAGTCGTCCGCAAAAACGGCGACATCACATACGTCTATCTCGACCCGGACTACTTCCTCGAGATTCGCGAATTCAGTCAGCGCACCGAACAGGGCGCCAAGGTCGAAGTCGAAACCGACCTCGGCGACTACGAGAAAGTGCACGGGGTTTATTTCCCGTTCGCGATCGAGTCGGGGAACAAAGGCTCGACCGACAAGCAGAAGATCGTCATCGAGAAGGCCGAGGCCAACGTCCCGGTCGACGATGCGATTTTCGCATTCCCTAAGACCGCCGCCAAGTAACTCAACCTACCAATCACGATGCGATTGTTTTCCTACCTCTCTCTTTTCACTCTCAGCCTCGCCGGGGTCGCTGCGGCTGACTCTGTGCCTTACAGCTCCGCGACCATCTCCGGTCTGAACGCGCGCAACATTGGCTCCGCCACCATGAGTGGACGTATTTCCACTCTCGCTGCGACACGCGGCCAGGATGGCAAGCTTACTATCTTCGTCGGCGCGGCCAGCGGCGGAGTCTGGAAATCGGAAGATAGCGGCACCACTTTTCGCCCCGTATTCGACGAACAACCGGTGCAATCGATCGGCGCGCTCGCGCTCGATCCGAAAAATCCGAAGAACATCTGGGCCGGCAGCGGAGAACCCTGGACCCGCAACAGCGTCTCGATCGGCGACGGCATTTATAAGTCGACGGATGGCGGCGAGACTTGGGAAAAGTCCGGGTTACCTAATTCCGAGCGCATCTCCCAGATCGTAGTTAGCCCGAAGAATAGCAATATCGTCTATGCGGCGGTGCCTGGTGCCCTCTGGAGTGACTCTCCAGATCGCGGGCTTTATAAGACTACCGACGGCGGCAAGAGCTGGAACCAAATCCTGAAGGACCAAACCATTCGACCGGAGCGTCGACGATCGCCATGGATCCGACTAACCCGGAGGTTATGTTCGCGGGACTTTGGGATTTTCGCCGCAAAGGCTGGACCTTCCGCTCCGGCGGCGATGGTCCGGACGCGGCCTCGGGCAGCGGGCTTTTCCGCACCGCCGACGGCGGCGCGACCTGGAAGGAAATCACCCCGGAGACGAACAAGGGCTTCCCAAAGAAGCCTTATGGCCGTTTCGTGAGCGCGATCGCGCTTTCCAATGCCAAACGCGTTTATTGCTTCGTCGATTCGACGAAGAGCGCGCTCTATGTCTCGGACGATGGCGGCCAGACCTGGGCGGAACGCGATAAGAGTAACTGGATGGTCTGGCGTCCCTTCTACTTCGCCAACCTGATCGTCGACCCGAAGAATCCCGATCGCGTCTTCAAGACCGACGGCGCCTTGATTCTCAGCCAGGACGGCGGGAAGAGCTTCGCGACGGTTGGTGGCTTTAACGGTGCGCATGGCGACGTCCACGCGGTCTGGATCGATCCGACCAATCCACAAACCGTCCTCTCCGGCGACGATGGCGGCCTTTGGTATGCCTACGATGGCGGAAACAAATGGTGGAAGGCGAATAACCTTCCGATCTCGCAGTTCTACCACGTGAGTGTGGATGACGCCGATCCCTATCAGGTCTACGGCGGCCTCCAGGATAACAGTTGCTGGATCGGTCAGTCGTCGTATCCCGGCGGCATCACGAATGCGCAGTGGGAAAACATCTACGGCGGCGATGGCTTCCATGTCTTCGCCGATCCGGCCGACCAGGATTACGTCTATGCCGAATATCAGGGCGGCACGGCCGCGCGGATCAATCGGCACACGCTCGAAGGGCGCGCGATTCAACCGAAGGCTAACTACAAGGAAAAACTCCGCTTCAGTTGGAACACACCTTTTGTGCCTTCGCCGAACGAGAAAGGGACAATCTACATCGGCGCGCAATTCCTTTTCCGCTCGCGCGACCACGGCCAATCGTGGGAACGCATTTCGCCCGACCTGACCACAAACGATCCGGAGAAGCAAAAGCAGGAGCAATCGGGCGGTGTCACGATCGATAACTCCGCCGCGGAGATGTATACGACGATCTATGCCATCAGCGAGTCACCCAAGGATAAGAACCTGATCTGGGTCGGGACGGATGACGGCAATCTCCAACTCACCCGCGACAGCGGTAAGTCTTGGAACAACGTCATTGCCAATGTCCCCAACCTGCCGAAGAACTCATGGGTAAACTGGGTGCAGGCGAGCAACTTCGATCCAGGCACAGCCTATGTCGCCTTCGATCGCCACACCTTTGGTGATTTCGCTCCTTACCTTTACCGCACGACCGATTACGGCCAGACTTGGAACCCGCTCGCGACTGCCACCGACGCGAAAGGCATTCGCGGTTTCGCTCACGTCATCAAGGAAGATCTCGTGAAGTCCAATCTCCTTTTCCTGGGCACGGAATTTGGCCTCTACGTCTCGATCGACACCGGTCAGACCTGGGCGCAATACAAAGGGAGTCATATCCCGAATGTCCCGGTCGACGACCTGACGATTCAGGCGCGCACGAGTGACCTCGTGCTCGCGACTCATGGTCGGGGCATCTGGATTATCGACGACATCTCTCCGTTACGCTCACTCACTCCTGAGTTGCTGACGCAGGAGGCGAGCTTTGTCTCGACCGGACCGGTCCAACAACGGATCGAATCCAACGGGGGTTGGGCCAACTGCGCCGCTGTCTTTGTCGGCGATAACCCGCCGGATGCGGCGGTTATCACTTACTACCAGAAGTCGCGTCACCTTTCTGGGAAGCTAAAAATCGAAGTCTTGGATCCTGCCGGGAAAGTGATCGACACCCTCCCCGCAAGTAGCGCCCAGGACTAAACCGCGTCACCTGGAGCATGCACGGAAAGCCGCCGCGGGTTCCGCCGGCCGCGCAGCTCGCCTTCTCCGGCACCCAGGGTGCCCGGGTCCTACCCGGCGAGTACACCGTGCGCCTGACCAAGGATAACAAGCCTTACGAAACGAAACTCACGGTCGGACTCGATCGCCGGGCTAAGTTTACCGATGAAGACCGCAAGGCCCAGCTCGCTGCAGCGTTGAAAGTCCGTGAGCTCTTCGGCGACGAGAGCGCGCTCATGGATCGAATTATCGCCCTGCGCGCGGGCTTGGCGAAAGGCTTGCAGGCTCTGCCCGCCGGCGATCCCGTGCAACAGGCGGTCAAAGACTTCGACGGCAAAGCCGATGCCGTCCGGAAGCAGATCGTCGCCACGACCGAAGGCGGCGCGATCACCGGCGAAGAACGTCTGCGCGAACATACCGATCAACTTTACGGAGCGATCCTGAGTTATGAGGGCAAACCCGCTGACTACCAGATCGCGCGGATTGACTCGTTACGCCGCGAACTCGGTGACGCGACGAAGGACTTCGAGAACCTTCTTACGAACGATCTGCCGAAGCTGAATGAACAACTCAAGGCCAAGGGTCAGCCCGCGATCGAGCCGCCCGCGGCGAAGGTCGCGCAAGTGGAAACCGAGCCGATGTCCGGCGGAACGCTGACCCCGGCGAGCGATCCTGATCAGCCGGCGAGTCTCGGGGCCGCACTGCTCCCGGCCAGCTTCCGATTGCTTCATTAGGCGATTTGCCCTAACCAGACCATTCGTGGAAGCGAATGATCTGGTGGAGGCGGTGGCGAAGCGGCGGAGTTACTGGCTCCTCGGCTTGTTCGCCGTCTCCTCGCTCCTGATTCATTTTCTGACGAATAGCCGCTACGGCTATTTCCGGGACGAGCTTTACTTCATCGCCTGCGGCCGGCACCTCGCCTTTGGCTATGTCGATCAACCGCCGCTCTCTCTTTTACTCGTTAGGCTGAGCAGCCTGCTCGGCGGCGACTCGCTCTTTGCGCTGCGCTTTCTGCCCGCCCTCGCCGGCACCGGCACCGTGGTGCTGACCGGACTGCTCGCGCGACGCCTCGGCGGACGGAACTGGGCGGTCGCGCTGGCCGGTGCTTGTTCGCTCGGGGCATCGGTCTTTCTCGCGAACACCAATTTCTTTTCCATGAACGCGTTCGAGCCCCTCTTCTGGCTGGGGTGCGTTTACCTCCTCGTCCGTCTGATCCAAGGCGATTCGCCACGTCTCTGGTTAGGGTTCGGCCTGCTCGCGGGGCTGGGGTTGGAGAACAAGCACTCGATGGCTTTCTTCGGGGCGGGTCTCGCGGCGGGCATTCTCCTGACGCCGCTCCGCCGGCATCTCGCGCAGAAATGGATCTGGCTCGGTGCACTCGTCACTCTGCTCGTCGCGCTGCCGAATCTCCTCTGGGAGATACGGCATGACTGGGCGACTTGGGAGCTCTTGCGCAACGTCGCGCAAAGCAACAAGAACGTCATCCTGAGTCCGGGGCAATTTCTCGCGCAGCAAGTCTTACTCATGAATCCGGCAACGTTACCAATCTGGGTGGGCGGATTGCTTTGGCTCTTCGCCGCGAGAAAGGGTCGTCCTTACCTTGCGCTCGGCATCGGCTACCTTGTGACTTTGGCCGAGTTCATTCTCCTCCACGGAAAGGTTTACTACCTCGCGCCGGCCTATCCGATGCTCTTCGCCGCGGGAGCGGTGGCGTATGAGGATTGGTGCCGGGAACGACTCACTTGGGTGAAACCGCTGCTCCTCGCCGCCATCGTCGCCCTCGGCGCGATGCTCGCGCCGGTGGTCCTACCCATCCTGCCCCCGGCGAAGCTACTCGCCTACATGCAGGCACTGCACATTTCCGTCCCGCGCACGGAAACGTCCCATACCGCGGCTTTGCCGCAGCTTTTTGCCGATCAATTCGGTTGGCCGGAGATGGTCGAGTCGGTCGCGCGCGCTTCTCACGCGCTCCCACCTGATGTGCAAAAGCACACCGCGATCTTCGCCCAGAATTACGGCGAAGCCGGCGCGATCGATTTTTTCGGTCCGCGGCTCGGTCTGCCGCCGGCGATTTGCGGGCACCAAAACTATTACCTCTGGGGGCCGCGCGATTACACCGGCACGAGCATGCTCATCCTCGACGACCGGGCGGACGACGAACGCGCCCAGTTTCAAAGCGTGACCGACCTCGGACCGGTCGCGACCAGTCCCTGGGCCATGCCCAACGAGCAAAGGCTCCACCTCTACCTTTGCCGCGGCATAGCCCAGCCGTTACCGGCGGTTTGGCCCCTTCTCAAGAGCTGGCTTTAGCGCGCAGGCAAACTGCATAAACCCAAGCCACGAAAAACCCCTGAAAGGGCAGGCGCACCCAGAGCAGCCAGGCCGGGACGCGCCACCCGCCGATGCTCATACCATTCGCGATGGCTTGGAGATTTGCCGGAAAGACGGCGATGAGCAACGCGATCAAACCCCAGCCAGCCGCCCGTCGCGACCGGGGAAAGATTACCCCCAGCCCGCCGATGATTTCCACCGCGCCGCTCGCCGCGACCAGCGCCGCCGGCCACGGCAAAAACCGAGGCATGATCGCGAGGTAAGGAGCCGGGCGGAGGAAATGGACCGCGCCCGCACTGACGAAGAAGGCCGCCAGCGCGCCGCGGGCAAGAAGGCGCATCGGCCTAACGATCCGCCTCGATCGGAGCGGAGGTTTTCCCGGAGGCGCGCGAGCGGAGTTCCGGCACGAGGAAAAAATACGCGAGAAGCGCCGCCAATCCCAGGAGGAGTAGAAAAAGAATGCTCAACGTCCGCCAGGTGCCGCGCTGCGCCCGGGTCTTCGCCCAGCCTGCGCGTTGCTGCAGCAACTCGAGTTCGAGCGCTTTGGTTAGTGCTTCAGCGTCAGACGGAGAGGGCGGGTCGGGTGACGACATGAAGGAAAAGTGCGCGCAGCGCTCGCTCCGCGCAACCGGCAACGCCGCCCGAAAAAGGGTTTCTGGCTGGCCCGGCCCGCGACATATTCACGCCCTTGCAACCACCGTCCGCCACCCGCACTTCCTCGCCTCGCCTGCTCGCCGCGTATGCGTCGCCGATGCTGCTCTTCATCGTTCTGCTCGCAGTGGGGAGCGCTTTTCGGAAACCGGACGCCGCATTGTGGCGCGCCGCGCCCGAGCTTTGGCTCTATCCCGTCC
>JBPCRH010000468.1:0-2552 GCA_050997075.1 Chthoniobacterales bacterium | reverse complement strand
GCCCTTGGCAACCGGGGCGTCGAGGCGCAGCAGGCCTGGCTCATGGCACACATCCCATTGCCAGCCGATACAGATGAGTGTGGTGCCACGCGCCATGAGGAAGCCGTCGCCGAATTCCTCCGACGTGGTGGGATCGAGCGAGCTCTTCGCATTCTGGATAACCCGGAGCATGCCTTTCCCGCCGCGATTGGGGATTTCGATCAAAGCCGAGCCGCTCGAGTGCTTCGGATCCTTCGGCTTGAGAATGTAAACGTCTGACGAGAACTCGACTTCGCCCCGCTCATTGCGCGGCGCCAGGTCGACGTCGACGATGAGTTTGTTAGGCGCGACCTCGGGTTTGACCGCGAAATGGACCTTGCCGATCCGCTTTTCGTAAGCTCCAGCGTTGCCGAAAGCTTTACCCTCGAGCACATCGGCGCGCGAGAGGATTTCCACTCGCTCCACGCGCGCCTGCGCGGGACAAGCGATGAGGAGGGCGAACAAGAAGAGCCAGGGTCTTTCCATTCTTATTGCTTTCGCAGCGGGGCGAGATACTGGACGCTCTCCTTGGGAGAGTCGAGTCATTTCCCTCCCACGGGGAATTGCCTAACGAGTGAAGCGAGCTTGTGCGGACGGCGCGAGTCCCCGGGCCAAACCACGAAGCACTCACCGAACCGGCGTTCGGACCTTCTCGATCTGACGACGATTTGAGGTCAGAAAGGCGCGTGAGAACGAGCCCAAACTAGTGAACCGCGGAAACCATCGCCGCAGCAAGCGAGGACGCGAGCGACTAGGTTGCAGCGGCCGCTTTGGCCTTCGCACGCGCGTTCCAGTCCGCCCGCAGGACTTTCATCTCCTTCTGGAGAGCCAGCATGCGCGCCGGGACGCCTTTGTATTTTTTCGTGACTCCCACGACTTTGCGCTCGGCCGCACCCTGGCTGACCAGACTCTGCAGCTTCTCGTAAGACCGCAGCCGCAGCATTTCCTCGCCGCCGCTGGCCGCGTTGCGTTCGCGCAGGTTGACCAGGAGAATTTCAAACAACGGTTTGAATTCGTAAGCGGTCTTGGAAGAGAGGACTGCCACGAGCTCCTCCGTGATGATGTCGGGTGCGCGGCGCGAAAAGAAGGTGCCAGAAGGTTTGGACATCGCGGACTATAGCTCAAATTCGGAAAATGACGACCCGTTAGTCTAGGAAAATGCCCTTCCGTATTGCGGTGGCGCTTCCGTCTGCTGGTGCAGGGAGCGGGCCGCGTTGAGTGGCCAGTAAGGGTGCCGGAGAAATTCACGCGCCATCAACACCAAGTCGGCCTGCCCGGAACGCACGATTTGGTCGGCTTGCGCCGGGACGGTGATCAGACCGACGGCCCCGGTGGGCATGCCCGCCTCACGACGGATGCGGCTGGCAAAAGGCACCTGGTAGCCGGCCCCGGTGGGAATGCTGGCTCGGGGAAGGTTGCCGCCACTCGAGCAATCGATCAGGTCCACGCCTAACGATTTCAACTCTAGCGCCAGCGCGACCGAGTCGTCGCCTGTCCACCCACCGTCTGTCCAATCCGTCGACGAGATGCGGACGAAGAGCGGGTATTTCTCCGGCCACGACTCACGCACAGTCGCGACTGTTTCGCAGAGAAAACGGATTCGGTTTTCGAACGATCCTCCATACTGATCGTTGCGGCGATTGCTGAGCGGCGAGAGAAAGCTGTGGAGCAGATAGCCATGTGCAGCGTGAATCTCGATCACTTTGGCGCCAGCCAGCAGCGCGCGTTGTGCGGCGTTCCCAAAGGCTTGGCGCACCCGCGCGAGGCCATCAGAGTCGAGTTCCTGCGGCGTCTGGTATCCCTCATCGAAAGGCAGTGGGCTCGGTCCGTAAATCGGGCTCCAGCCGCCCTCATCCGCGCCTAAAGGCTGGCCCCCCTTCCAGGGCGCACTCGTGCTGGCTTTGCGCCCCGCATGGGCCAGCTGCACGCCGGCGATCGCACCCTGTGTTGCAACGAAACGGAAAATTCGCGCCAGCATTTCCACGTGGTCGTCTTTCCAAATCCCCAAGTCCTGCGGGCTAATCCGCCCTTCAGGCAACACGGCCGCCGCTTCGGTGAAAATCAGCGCTGCGCCTCCTACCGCGCGACTACCCAGATGCACGAGATGCCACTCGTTGGCGAAGCCATCCTCGCTCGAATATTGACACATCGGCGAGACAACGATGCGATTGCGCAGCACGACCTCGCGCACCGGCCACGACGAAAACAGATGCGGATCGGCCATAATCTTTTCCAGCATGCTACTCGCGGTTGCGCGCGTCGAATTAGAAACGAAATGGCCCTTCGTTGATACTTTCCTCCACCTTGCGGCGTTCGTTAGGGCTTTCGCCCTTCTGCAGCTTTTCTGGGAGCGCTTTCGGATCACCCGGATGACCCACAGCCGCCATCGCCTCGACTTGGAACCCCGCGGGAATTTCCAACTCCGTGCGAGCACGTTCGTAGTCGAATCCGACCATGCCGTGGACCACAAGCCCCTGACTAAAACCCTGCAGCGCGAAATTTTCCCACGCCGAACCACAATCATACGAATGAGT
>JBPCRH010000426.1:0-4376 GCA_050997075.1 Chthoniobacterales bacterium | reverse complement strand
ACCAGACGACCCTCCGCCCTCGCGTCCTGCCAGCCTCTCAAAGTCGGGAGATCGGCTGCGGCGCAGGCCATCTCGCGGACGCCGGTCACGCCATTGGCCACGAAAAGCGGGAAAGCCCACTCGTTAGGCGGCCGGCGCGTCGCGTTGTTGAAAAGGTGCACGTGCATGTCCACCAGCCCGGGCATGAGGTAGCGGCCCCGGCCTTCGATGCGCCGGGCCGCCTGGGGTATGTCGATCGTCTCCGGCGTCCCGATCGCGGCGATGCGGCCTGCGACGACCAAGACAGTGCGCGGAGTGATGATTTCGCCTCGCAGCACATCTACGATCGCGACCCTTTCGATCGCGAGCGGGGGCGGCGTCGCCAGCGCTTGCGGGAGATAAGGTGGCCCCGACGCTCTGAGCATCGTAGTCGTGGCAAGCAAAGTGGCGGTGAGGGTTTTGATATGTCGTTCGGGGGCCGCAGGGGCAAAGCCGCGGGCCTCACTTAAGAAAGGTGCAAATCGCACCCTCAAAATCACCACGACTGCGAAAAAAGTGTGTCCCGTAGGGACGAGCTCCTGCGAGCCTGGCGGCGCGGGAGCTCCGCCCGCCAGGTTTCACGACCGATTTTTCCGCGAAATCGATGGCATCTCTCGACGCCCCCTGATAGCCATGAGCCGAGGGTAGCGAATGACAGCGCCGGCATCACCACAACAAAGACAGGTCACCCAGCTCCTCGGCGAGTGGCGGGGCGGCGAGTCGAGCGCTTTAGAGAAGCTGATTCCCCTCGTGCAGCCGGAGCTGCAACGCTTGGCGGAGCATTACATGAGTCGGGAACGCCCCGGCCACACCATGCAAGCGACCGCCCTGCTGGACGACGCCTACCTCCAGCTCGCCGGCCAACCCCAGCCGGATTGGCAGAATCGCGCTCATTTTTTCGCAGTCGCCGCTCGGCTCATGCGCCGGATCATGGTCGCGCACGCTCGCCAACGCCAGGCGCGGAAACGCGGCGGCGGCGCCATCCGGATCACCCTGGACGAATGTGCCGTCCTCACCCAGACCCGCTCGGACGAGCTGCTTGCACTCGACGAAGCGCTGGAAAAACTGGCCGCGTTCGACCCGCGGAAAGCCAGAGTCGTGGAATTGCGCTATTTCGGCGGACTCACGATGGAAGAGATCGCCGAGGTCCTCAAAATCCACGCCAACACCGTGACGCGAGACTGGAAGACAGCGCGGGCCTGGCTCTTCGCCGCGCTCAGTGGAGAGAATATGGATGCAATCTAAGCGCGGGCAGAGCTATACCGAGATCTTCGGCGCTGTCGTCGAGCAACCGCCTAACGAACGCGCCGCTTTCCTCGAGCGAAGCTGCCACGGCGATGCCGCGCTGCGCCGCAAAGTGGAGCTGTTGCTTCAATACCACGATGCCTCGGGTGACTTCATTGAGTCGCCAGCTTTTGCTGTCGTGCCTGAGCTTCTCGTCGGTGACCCCGCGGAATTGATCGGTCAGCAGCTCGGCAGTTATCGGCTGGAGGCGCTCGTGGGCGCGGGCGGGATGGGCCTGGTCTATCAGGCCCACGATGAACGCCTCGGACGCAAAGTCGCACTTAAGCTGCTGCCGCCGTCGCGAGTCGCGAACGCGGCGGAGTTGCAGCGCTTGCAGCGCGAAGCGCGCGCGGCTTCGGCGTTGAATCATCCGAACATCGTGACCGTGCATGAAATCGGACAAGTCGAGGCCACGCCTTACGTCGCGACGGAATTCATTGAAGGCTCGACCCTGCGGGCGCGGATGAGTCAGGGTGCGATTTCGCCTAACGAGGTTTTGGACATCGCCCGGCAAGTGGCGAGCGCGCTTTCTGTCGCCCACCGGGCCGGCATCGTGCACCGCGATATCAAGCCGGAGAATATCATGCTGCGTCCGGACGGCTACGTGAAGGTCCTAGACTTCGGAATCGCGCAGGTTACGCCGCCGCTTGGAATACCCACGGAGACCGGGCGGGAGATGATCCAGGGCACGGCGCGCTATATGTCGCATGAGCAAGCCGGGGGTAGGAGCGTGGATGCGCGGAGCGATCTCTGGAGTCTGGGCGTCGTGCTTTACGAGATGCTGAAAGGACGCGCGCCGTTCGCGGGTAAAACGCCCACGGATGTGATCACGGCGATCTTGTTCAGCGATCCGCAGCCCTCGGATAAAGACACGGCCATCGTTCCTCCAGCGCTGCAAAATGTCCTGGAGAGAGCTCTGCGGAAAGATCCGGCCGAACGCTACCAGACGGCGGAAGAGATGCTCGCTGAGTTGCGGGCGTGCCAACGAAATAATGGTGAGGTCGCCCCCGGCGGCAAGCGCCGCGCGCGGTGGATCGGCGTCGCGGCGGTCGTCGCCGCGCTGGCCGGCCTTGTCTTGCTTTACGCGTGGCGCGATCCGGCGCCTGTGGTTGACCCGGTTGCGAAGAGCATCGCCGTCCTGCCATTCGAGAATCTGAGCGCCGAACCCGACAACGCCTATCTCGCTGACGGCATCCACGACGATGTGATCACCGGCCTGGCGAAAATCAAAGATCTGAAGGTCATCGCCCGCGACTCGGTGATGAGCTATCGCGGCGCGGCCCCCGCCGGAAAGCTGCGCGAAATCGGCAGGTCGTTAGGCGTGGCGCATCTGCTTCAGGGGAGTGTCCGCCGCGCCGGGAATGAGCTGGTCGTCAACGTCGCCCTGGTCGATGCGCACAACCAGCAACAGGAGTGGGCGCAACATTACGAGCGCCGTTTCGACCAAGCCCTCCGGCTCCAGGGCGAACTCGCGGTCGAGATCGCACGGGAGCTCCGCGTTATGCTCACGCCTGCCGAAGTAACGGCCGCCGCGGCCAAGCCAACGGAGAATGCCGACGCTTACCTGCTTTATCTGCGGGCTCGAGAGGTCGAGATCGCGGACGACGGCCGGGATCAGTTCCAAGCCGCCACTAAGCTTTATCAGCGAGCCGTCGATCTTGATCCAAATTTTGCTCTCGCTCGCGCCCGCCTTTCTCTGTGCGCCAGCCAGGTTTTCTATTCGGAAGCCTCCCCGGAGTGGAAAGCAAGAGCGCGGGCCGAAGCCGAGGAAGCACTGCGTCTTCGTCCCGAGCTTGGCGAAGCACGGCTGGCGCTGGCGCATTGTTATTTATGGGGCGACGGCGATTACGGTCGTGCGCTTGGAGAACTTACCCGGACGGCCGAGTTGTTACCCAACTCTGCCGAGGTGCCGTTGACCGCCGCCTTCATCTACAAGCGGCAGAACAAATACCGCGATCGCTTTGCCGCCTTGCATCGCGCTGAGGCGCTGGATCCGAGGAACCGCAGAGTGCTGGCATATTTGATCAACACGTTTCGATGGGTTCGTAATTGGCGGGAGGCAAGGCAGACTTGCGACCGATTAGTCGCGCTCACTGGCGACGCGGCCAGTCGCTCCTGGCGCTGGGGGCATGCCAACGACGAATTTAGACTTACCGGCGACATTGGCTCCCTGAAGAAAGCGCTCGCGGAGGAGGCAGATGCCGGCCCGCCTGTCGATTGCAACTGGCTCGATCTGGCCCGTTACGAAACAGCGATGCTCGAGCGCGATTACGCCGCGGCAGCACGCTTTCTTTCGGCGGTTCCGCTGGAAACATTTCGCGAACTTCCCCTCCCGCTGTCGGCCCATTCGAAAGCCTTTGACGAAGCGCTTCTGGCCGTTGCCGGCAACACAGACTCGAAGCAAGAGGCGCTGGAAGTCGCGCGAAACGAAACGGAAGGCCGGCTCGATAGCCTCGGTCTCGACAAGCCTAACAGCGATCTTGCGGTGCTCTACGCGTTTCTGGGACGGAAAGAGGAAGCGATCCACCAGGCCAAGCACGCCATCGAAATTTTGGGCAAACCAGTGGGTTCAATCGAAAGGAACGAAGCCTCCGCCGCTCTCGCCATGGTCTATGCGCAGACCGGCGAATCCGACAAGGCGATCGCGCTGATCGAGCATCTGCTTACGGTGTCGTCCGATTTGCAGTGCGGCGCGGTTTACAACATGACGCTCGTGGACCTGAAGTGGCGCTGGCAATGGGACCCGCTCCGCAGCCGTCCGCGTTTCCAGAAGCTCCTCGCCGGTCCCGAGCCGAAGACGATCGTCCCGTAGCACAGGCATCTTGCCTGTGGGGCCAACGGGCGTCTCGCCCGGTGAATCGATAAAGCTGGAACGCCTGGAACCACTCACCGGGCAAGATCCCCGGTGGCCCCACAGGCGAGACGCATGTGCTACGGGATCGTTAGCGAATATACCGATTCGCGCGACGGGGATGGTACGACGGCACGAGGACGAAATCGGGGAAGCGTTTTTTCAAATTCTTATCAAACGACGCCAGCGCAGTGCACTCCTCTGCCTGGGCTCGGCCCAAGAT
>JBPCRH010000094.1:0-3218 GCA_050997075.1 Chthoniobacterales bacterium | reverse complement strand
CAGTGCAGCGGAGCGGAACGCAGCCGAGGGATCCCGCGGAGCTGCCGTGCAGCTCGCGCGCGAAGTCTTCCCCGAAGCTCGCCGGGATCCTTCGACTCCTCCCGCTTCCGCGGGATTCGCTGAGGATGACAGGCCTTTTCGCGGCGCCCCGAAAGGAGCCTATCTCATCGATCACTGGCCCGACGATAATCTCTCCGACCTCGAAACCGAAATCGAGCAGGTGCGTGCGCATGGCCTCGAGGTCTGGCCGATCGTTTGCCGCCTCGGCGAGGACCGCCTGCCCGCCGGCACCTTCGCGCTCCAGCTCGAATTTCTCCCTGACGCGATCGTCCTCGAAGGCGAGTGGCAGCAGGAGCGAACCCTCGCCCGCGCCCTCGAAGCGGAACATGCCGCCACGCTTCAGCGCGTGCCCGGCGCGCTTTTTCTCGAACAGGCGCGGGCCGCGCTCACTCTGCGGAAGCTCCTCGCACGCGAAAACATTCGGCATTTGCACGCGACCAGTTCGCGCGCCCTGGTGACGGCGTTGCTCGTGCGTCGGCTTGTCCCTGTGACGCTCAGCGCCGCGATCGAGCCCGAGCCGAGTCTCCCGCGCATTGCCCTGAAAGAAGCACTCCAGCAGGTGGACGGCGGCCGCGTTTTCGATCCCCGTCTCGTCCGACATGCGCCTGGCGATTTCGTGATCGAGAATGGCTCGAGTCTGCTGCGCCGCATGAAATTGGGTCGACGCGAGCGCTTCTGGAACGAATGGTCGAATCGATTGCAGAGTTTTAGTGCCCCGCGATGAAGAAAAAAGCCATCCTCCTTGCCGGCGGCGCCGGGACTCGCCTCTACCCGCTGACGAAGATCGTCTGCAAGCAGCTCCTCCCGGTTTACGACAAGCCGATGATTTGCTATCCGCTCGCCACCCTCATGCTCGGCGGCGTCCGCGACATTCTCGTCATCTCGACTCCGAAAGATCTTCCGATGCTGCGCGACTTCCTCGGCGACGGCTCGCGTCTTGGCATCCGCCTCGATTATGCCGAGCAGGCCGAGCCGAAAGGCATCGCGCAGGCCTTTCTGATTGGTGCCGATTTTCTTGGCGACAACGGCGCGAAGCTGATTCTCGGCGACGACATTTTCTACGGGAAACTCGATTTCTTCCGCGAAGCCCTCGCGCTCGAGAGCGGCGCCTGCATTTTCGGCTACCAGGTGCGCGACCCGGAGCGCTATGGCGTGGTCGAGTTCGCACCCGACGGCAAAGTCATCAGCCTCGAGGAAAAACCGGCTAAGCCGAAAAGCCATTACGCCGTGCCTGGGCTCTACGTTTACGATGGCGAGGTAGTGGAACGTTGCCGCTCGCTCCGGCCTTCCGTGCGCGGTGAGCTGGAGATCACCGATCTGAATTTGCTCTACCTCCGCGACGATGCGCTCTATGTGCGCCTGCTCGGGCGCGGCATGGCCTGGCTTGATACCGGCACCCAGACCAGCCTGCTCGAAGCGGCTAATTACATCGCCACAATCGAGCACCGGCAGGGGCTGAAGGTGGCTTGTCTGGAGGAAGTCGCTTTGCGCGCGCACTTCATCGACGGCGCGCAGATGAGTCGCCTGATTGATCGTCTTCCGAAGGGCGAGTATCGCGATTATGTGCGCCTGGTGGCAGAGGAAGAGATGCCGCCCACGCGGAGCGCCGAGCACTAAAAATCGCGCCTGACGCAAGGCAGTAAACGCGTTATGGAAATTATAACACCCGGCATGTAGCTTGCTCCTTTACGAAGGGAGTGATCCTTCGTTCACAACCGCGTGTCAGGGAGAGAGAGTCGGCCTTTACCCTGCTAGAGGCCGCCCTTTCCATCGCGCTCATCGCCATCGCCATGACGGCGTTCATCATGACCATGAGCCGGCTAAACGAGAGCGCGAGCGTTTCTCGCAATTCGACCGGGGCCGGTGCGGTCTTGCAGAACCAAATCGACCTCATCCTTTCCGATGGCCCTTTCAATCCGCAGAAAACCAATTCGGATGGATCTTTCCAGATTCCGCCGGAACTGGTCGTCGGCACTCACGTCACACCGAACGTCGCGATCTATCGCGAGCCGACGAATGGGATTGTTGTCTCCGGGACGCTCACCACCACCGTAGTCGATATGAGCACGGTCCTCGGCGGCATCACGATGCCGGTCTATCGCGCCGATGTGCAAATCAACTACACCTATCGGAGTCGGAGCTACCTGGTGAAACGAAGCACCCTAAGAGCCGCTGACATATGATCATGACCCTGCGCCGCGCGCGCGGCACCACATTATTGGAACTGAGCGTCGCGATCGGACTCATTGGGGTCCTGGGTCTCTCGATCTACTCCATCCTGAACGTCGGCATGATTCTGGGGGCGAAGAACACGGCCGTGAACACCGCGCACCAACAAGCCCGCATCGCCATGCTGCAAATGGTCCAGGACCTGCATTCGGCCGTTTCGCTGCCCGCACTAACCGATGTCGATTCCGTGCCGCTGAACAACCCGACGCCCAATACCGCCGCGGCCGGGATATCCTTCCAGCTCTGGGCTGCCGGACCCTACAAAATCTGTGCGGATGCCGCAGCCGATAGCAACGTTGTCCAAGTGCAGTTGGCCGTCGGCGACACGGTGCCGAAGAAGAATGAGAGACTTATCGTCAAGAGTCATCAGATCGAGCAGGACATCACTGCGGTCGTCAATCTCGGCGGGCGAAAGTATAACCTGACCCTCGCGGCCCCGATCGGAGCGGCGATCCAGGGTACTGATGTGCCCACCTCCTACAACATTCCCTGTTTCATCGCCGACCGCGTCTCCTATGTCGTGAAAGCCGGCGCGCTCGAATGGCATGGCCCGATCAAGAAGAAAGCCTTCGCCTTACTCGGCAACGATATTATTAGTCCTACGCCATTCTCCATCCCGAGCACGCCGGCGGGCGCTCTTTACTATCGCTTCGTTGCGGCGATCGATCTTTCGACGGCCGATAGCAAATCGACCAACCGTGGTTTCAAGTCGGCGAACATCCTCCTCAACGGACAAGTGCCCATGCGGGCGCGGTTGACGACCTACCAATGAAACGATTAGCCACTCTACCCGCGGCGGGTTCGTCCTTGATCGTTGTTCTCTCGGTCATCGCGACGCTGTCCGTCTCGATTGCCGTCTCGATGGAATACACCATCGTGGTGCGCCATCATGTGCAGCGGAGCGAAGCCTTACACGCTGCGACCACGAT
>JBPCRH010000363.1:0-2935 GCA_050997075.1 Chthoniobacterales bacterium | reverse complement strand
GGTTTGATCTTTCTCCTCCTCGCGCCGTTCGTCGGGATTCACATTTCGCCGGAGCGCCTTTTGATTTGTCTCGGCACGCTCTTCCTCGTCGGTTTCGGCCTCACCGGTCTCGGTTTTCTCGTCGCCTGGCCGATGGAATCAACCCAGGGATTTCACGCGATCATGAACGTCTTTTTGATTCCGCTCTGGCTTATGTCAGGCGCGCTTTTTCCCGCGACCAACCCGCACACCTGGATCTATTGGGCGATCCATTTGAACCCGGTGACCTACGGCGTCGCGGCCGTGCGGCGTGCGCTTTACGCCGGCGATCCGGGCGTGCTCCATCTCCCGGGGTTTGCGCTTTCTCTTTGCCTAACGACTCTCTTCGGCCTCGTCATGTATGCCGTCGCCTATTGGCTCGTTCAGCGAAAATCTGCATGAAAATCACGCGTGCTCTTATCTCCGTCTCGGACAAAACCGGCGTGGCCGATTTCGCGCGCGCGCTCGCCGCGGAAGGCATCGACATCATTTCCACCGGCGGCACGGCGGCGCTCCTGCGCCAGACGGGGATCGAGGTTCGCGATGTTTCCGAGTTCACCGGCTTCCCGGAAATGCTCGGTGGCCGAGTAAAAACGCTGCACCCGAAAGTGCACGGCGGCCTGCTCTATCTGCGCGGCGATCCGGAGCACGAAGCGACCGCGAAGCAGCACGGGATCGAGCCGATTGACCTCGTGGTCGTGAATCTTTATCCGTTCGAAGCGACGATTGCGAAACCGGGCGTCACCCTCGCGGAAGCGATCGAGCAGATCGACATCGGTGGCCCCTCGATGCTCCGGAGCGCGTCGAAAAATTATGGATCGGTCACGGTCGTAGTCGATCCCGCCGACTACGAAGCGGTGCTCACCGAGATCCGCGACCGCGAAGGCGAGACGACTTTGAAATTGCGCGAACGCCTTGCGATCAAAGCGTTCATCAAGACCTCCGATTACGACCGCGCGATTGCGACTTTCTTGAACGAGAAGCAGGAAACGGAAACGTCATTCTCGATTTCCTTGCCGCTGGTCAGTCGCCTCCGCTACGGCGAAAATCCGCACCAGATCGCGTCGCTCTACGGGCCGTTCGCCGAGCATTTCGAGAAGCTGCACGGGAAGGACCTCTCTTTTAACAACATCATCGACATCACCGCCGCGGCCGACCTGATCGACGAATTCGCCGAGCCGACCGTGGCGATTTTAAAGCACACGAATCCCTGCGGCGTCGGGAGCGACCCGGACCTGCGCGAGGCCTGGCTGAAAGCATTCGCGCCTGACAAGCAGGCGCCCTTCGGCGGCATCATCATCTGTAACCGCCCGCTCGATCTCCCGGTGGCAAAAGCGATCAGCGAGATTTTTAGCGAGGTCATTATTGCGCCGGAATTCACGAGCGACGCGCGCGCGTTGCTCCAGAAAAAGAAGAACCTGCGCCTCATGCGCGCGCTCGCCGTTTCCGAGCCTAACGAAAAGCCAGAAGTGGATATTCGTTCCGTTCGCGGCGGTTTGCTCGTGCAGCAAAAAGACGCGGCCGAGATCGGCGAGATCGAGACCAAGGTCGTGACCCATCGGCCGCCGACGCGGCAGGAAACGGCCGCGATGCTTTTCGGCTGGCGGGTCGTGAAGCACGTGAAATCGAACGCGATCGTGTACGCGAGCGCGGATCGCACGCTCGGGATCGGCGCCGGACAGATGTCGCGGGTTGATGCTTCCCGGATCGCGGTCTGGAAAGCGCAGGAAGCTGGGCTCTCGCTTAAGGGCAGCGCGGTCGCGAGCGACGCGTTTTTTCCTTTTCCCGATGGCCTCACGGCCGCGGCAAAAGCGGGTGCGACGGCTGCGATTCAGCCGGGCGGTTCCGTGCGCGACCAGGAAGTGATCGCCGCAGCGGACGAACGGGATGTCGCGATGGTCTTCACGGGCGTGCGCCATTTCCGGCACTGAGCGGGTTGTTTAACCGCAGAGAGCGCAGAGGAAGAAGCTGGTTTAGACAGGATTAACAGGATTAACAGGATTAACAGGATTGAGGGAATTTACGGGATTTAGTGCTTCGACCAGGTCCAGGCGACGATCTGCCAGTTCCCGTCATGTTGGTGGAGTGCGATCGTGATGAGCGAGTTGGTTTCTTTCATCGGCTTCCCTTTTTGCTGCCACGAGTAGTCGGTCGGGTTCACGACATAGGCATACTCGCCGACGACCTCGACGTGGCTCGGCTTGTGCAGCGTGACGACCCCATTGGCGATGCCTTTCTTCTTCGCGTCGGCATCGTAGTCATCCGTCCAGCTTTTGAACGCGCCCGCGCCGTGCCAGAGGTAGGGCGGGAATTCGTCGATGATCGACATCTCGTCGGCGCAGGTGGCCGCGGCCATTTTCAGGTCGCCTTTGTTAAAGCCGTCGACGAATTGCTGGACGGTTTCCTGCGGGCCAGCGGCGGCGGAGACGAGTGCCGGGGCGACGGCCAAGAACAGAATGAGAAGTGCGTGACTTGATTTGTTCATGATGAGTTTCTTCCTAGCGGTTACTGGCGGCGGCGGCAAGCTCGCCACTTGCCGAATCGCTATCGTAGCCCACAAGCACGCGACCCCAGCGTCTTCGGGAAGATATAAATGCCAAGGAAACAGATAGATATGGACAGGGACCGACGAATTTGGGAGGATGCCGGGATGAGCGCACCACGGCGGAAACGAGAGTGGCGATCGGCCGGGAAAAGAGAAGCCGACCGCATGATCTGGCTGATTGCCCTTGCCGCTACCCTCTTTGTTATAGGCCTCACGTTCGTGGCCGGTCATTTGCGCAGTCGGGAAGTGCCGTCGGCGTCCAGGGGGGTTCCGGCCGCATCTAGTGGTGCGAGTGCCGACGGTCCCTGAGGAGCGTTGGCCTGACGGTGAAATTCCGCGCACTTCCTGGTGCCTAACGAGTCTAACGCCGTC
>JBPCRH010000338.1:0-3173 GCA_050997075.1 Chthoniobacterales bacterium | reverse complement strand
AGGCCATTCTCCAGCGCGCAATCGAGCCGGAGACGGCCAGCCTGGCAGTTATCTTTCCCAGCGGCATCGAGCGGCGTCGGGTAACGGTTCGCCTGCGGGTCATCGACGAGATCGAGACCCGGTGCTTTCGCCAGGACTTCGTGCGCCTTTTCCAGCGAAACTTCGCGCTCAAACTCCGCGCTCATCGCCACGGAATGCGCCCGATAAACCGGCACGCGCACGCAGGTGACGGAGGCGCGAAAATCCGGAAGGTGCATCATCTTTCGCCCTTCGTTTTGCAGCTTCATCTCCTCCCGCGTGTAGCCGTTCTCGAGGAAGCTATCGACGTGCGGGAGGACGTTAAAGGCGATCGGGTGCGGGTAAACTTCGGGCGGAGCGCTGCCGCCGCGCACGCTCGCTTCCACCTGCTTTTTTAGTTCCTCAATTGCCCGCGCGCCGGTGCCGGAGACGGCCTGATAACTCGCGGCAAAAACCCGCCGCAAACCAAACGCGCGATGCAGTGGATAGAGCGCCATCAAGGCGACTGCGGTGGTGCAATTCGGATTTGCAATGATCCCGCGCGACCCGTGCGCATCATCAGGATTTATCTCCGGGATCACGAGCGGAACGGAGTCGTCCATCCGGAAGGCAGAGGAGTTGTCGATCACCACCGCACCGGCCTGGTTTGCAATCGGTGCGAACTTTTTCGCCGTCCCGGAGCCGGCACTAAAAAACGCCAGATCGATCCCGCGGAAGGAATCTTCGTCGAGCGCCGCGACCTCGAGATCGCCGCCCCGAAACGCGAGCTTCTTCCCCGCCGAGCGCGGCGAAGCGAGCAGCCGCAAATCCGCGAGCGGGAAGCCGCGTCGCTCGAGCACGCGGAGCAATTCGATTCCGACCGCGCCGGTCGCGCCGACGATCGCCACGTGATATTTTCCCGGCATCGCGAGCGCAGTGTATCGCCCGCCTTTTCAGATGCAAACGACCTCACCCACGATCCGCGTTTCCGTGCGCGACCAACGGCTCGATCTCGTCGAAGCCGGCGCGGTCGTAGCCAGCTATCCCGTTTCTACTTCGCGCTTTGGGCTCGGCTCCGAGGAGGGGAGCCGGAAAACCCCGCTCGGACGCTTCCGGATCGGGGAAAAGATCGGCGCCGGCGCGCCGGTCGGGACGATCTTTCGCGGCCGGGTGCCGCTCGCGCCTAACGAACTCCCGCCTACGACGGAGGACCATGTGCTCACCCGCATCCTCTGGCTCGACGGTCTCGAGCCGCAGAACGCGAACACCCGCGCGCGCTTCATTTATATCCACGGGACGCCGCACGAGGACCGTCTCGGCCAGCCGGACAGCCATGGTTGCATCCGGATGAAAACGGCCGATTTGCTCGCGCTCTTCGACCGGGTTTCGACCGGGGCCGAAGTGGTCATCACCGCCTGAAAAAAAGCCCTAAAAATCCGTTGCGCGCCTCTGCATCCCCGCCTAACTAGGTCGCAGCTACAAGCTAGGAAAGGAGGCGAAACTATAGTGAAATTTTTAAAAGTGATCATGATCGTGGCCTTTGCGGCCGGCGCATTGAGCCTGGGGGCTTGCGCGCAGAAAAAGGAGACGATGTCGACCTCGGGGTCGACTGCGACCACCGGCTACTCGAAATAGTTCTACCGGCGGTTGTCCTCCAGCGGACAACTTTAACCTAAGGCCAGGCCGTTTTTGCGG
The DNA here is from genome assembly GCA_050997075.1 of Chthoniobacterales bacterium. GTDB lineage: Bacteria > Verrucomicrobiota > Verrucomicrobiia > Chthoniobacterales > UBA10450 > Palsa-1392. Next base: position 1,481 of record JBPCRH010000338.1, on the reverse strand, counting down.
CCTGGCCTTTTTTGTCTCTGCGCACGGTGGTTGCCGCCGCGAAAATTCTGGCGCAACCTAACCGGGTGTTGCAACTCAGTGGCCGCCCGCTTGCTCTCGCCGAAATTGCGCGCGTCGCTTATGAGCGCGAGTTCGTCTCGGTCGCGGAGGCGGCGAAGGCTGCGATTCACGCCTCGCGACGAGTGATCGAGGAGATCGTCGCGCGCGACGAAGTGATTTACGGCGTCAGCACCGGCTTCGGAAAACTGGCCGATGTCCACATTCCGCCGCACCAATCGCAGCAGCTCCAGCTCAATCTCGTCCGCAGCCATTCCTGCGGCGTCGGCCGGCCGCTCTCCGAGCCGGAAGTGCGCGCCATGATGTTGCTGCGCGCGAATGTGCTCACGCTCGGCTTCAGCGGGATCCGTTTAGAAGTGATCGAGCTGCTCGTGGCGATGTTGAATCGCGGGGTCATCCCGGTCGTGCCCGAGAAGGGCTCGGTCGGCGCCAGTGGGGATCTCGCGCCGCTCGCCCATCTCGCGCTCGCGGTCATCGGCGAAGGCGAATCGTTTTACGAAGGCCAGCGCCTGCCCAGCGGCGCTGCGCTTGAACAAGCCGGCCTGGAGCCAGCGGTGCTCCAGGCGAAGGAAGGTCTCGCGCTGCTCAACGGCACCCAGGCGATGCACGCCGTCGGCGGGCTCGCGTTATGGCGCGCAAAGCGGCTCGCGCGCGTCGCCGACGTCGCCGGCGCGATGACGCTCGAAGCGCTTCGCGGCACTCCGGCCGCATTCGACGAACGGATTCACCAGGCCCGCCCGCACCCTTCGCAAATCGCGGTCGCGAAGCATCTGCGCGCGCTCTTGCAGCAGAGCGAAATCCGCGCGTCGCACCTAACCGACGACCCCCGTGTGCAGGATGCCTACAGCCTGCGTTGCATGCCGCAGGTGCATGGCGCGGTCCGCGGCGCGCTCGCGCATTGCGAGGAAATCCTTGCGATCGAATCCGGTTCGGCCACCGATAATCCGCTCGTCTTCACCGACAACGGCGACGTTCTCTCCGGGGGGAATTTTCACGGCGCGCCGCTCGCGCTCGGGTTCGATTACGCGGCGATCGCGACGACCGATCTCATGAGCATCAGCGAGCGCCGGATCGATCGGCTAACGAATCCGGACCTGAGCGAGGGTCTGCCGGCCTTCCTCGCGCAACATCCCGGCATGCAATCCGGATTCATGATTGCGCACGTCGCCGCGGTTGCGCTTCTGAGTGAGGCGAAGGTTCTGGCGCATCCCTCAAGCGTCGATAATCTCCCGACCTCCGCCGGGAAGGAAGATCATGTCTCGATGGGGATGACCGGTGCACTAAAACTGCGCACGATCGTGGAGAACGCCGAGCACGTCCTCGCGAGCGAGCTACTCGCGGCCGCGGAAGGCCTGGAATTTCGCCACCCACTCCAGGCCGGCGCCGGCGTGGAAGGTGCCTTTGCAACCCTGCGCGCGCTTTCG
>JBPCRH010000321.1:0-3448 GCA_050997075.1 Chthoniobacterales bacterium | reverse complement strand
GCCAGACGTCGAGCCGGCAGAGATGAAAGAGCAGGAGCATCTCCACCGTCCAGCGGCCGATTCCGCGCACACTCGTGAGGCGCGCGATGCTTTCTTCGTCGCTCATGCGCGTGAGCGCGGAGTGCTTCGGGACGGTTCCGTCGAGGGTTTTCGCGGCGAGATCTTTGATCGCAGCCGTCTTCGCCCGGGAAAGACCGGCGCCGCGAAAGCTCTCGTCCGGCGTCGCGAGAATCAACTCGGCCGAGAACCATTTCCTTCCCGGAAAAAGTTTCTGGACCCGGCCGAAGATAGTCCCGGCCGCCTTCCCACTGAGCTGCTGGTAAGTGATCGAGCGGGCGAGCGCATCCAACGGCCTAACGAGTGCGCCAGCCTTGATCGGGAAAGGCCCGACCCGCGCGATGAGCCGCGCAAGTTTCGGATCGCGCCTCGCCAGTTCCGCCTCCGGCTTCATCGCCGCCGCCGCTGTCGCTGCTGCTGTTGTCCGCCGCGCCGAAAACCTTCGTTCGGCGAGCGCGGGCGCCGTGGTTCGCGACCGCGATCTTCCCGCGGCGGCGCAGCCGCTTCGTAGTCGAAACCTTCCGCGCGTTTCCGCACGATCCCGCGCCCGATAAAACGCTCGAGCGACCGCAGCGGTCCCTGGTCATCCGGCGTGACGAAACTGATCGCGTCGCCGACCGCGTGCGCGCGGCCGGTCCGGCCAATCCGGTGGACGTAGTCCTCCGAGTGCATCGGGAAATCGTAATTCACCACGTGCGAAATTCCATCCACATCGATCCCGCGCGCGGCCACATCGGTCGCGACGAGCACGCGGACCGCGCCCGATTTGAAATCTTTTAGTGCTCGCAGCCGCTGATTTTGCGACCGGTTCGAATGAATCGTCCCGGCTTTGATCCCGCTGCTCTCGAGCCGCCGCGCGACCCGATCGGCGCCGCATTTTGTCCGCGCGAACACGAGCACGGCGTCGAAGTTTTTATCGTTGAGCAGATGCTGGAGGAGGGCCGGCTTCTGGTGCATCTGCACCTCGTAGACGAGCTGGGTGACGGTGTCGGCGGGATTCGCTCGCCGGCCGATTTCGATCACTTTCGGGTCGTGCTGGAACTCGTGCGTGAGCGCTTCGATCTCGCGCGAGAGCGACGCCGAAAAAAGCAGCGTCTGCCGGCGTTTCGGCAGGGCGCGCACGATCTGTCGGATCGGCGGTAGGAAACCCATGTCGAGCATCCGATCGGCCTCATCGAGCACTAAAAACTCGACGTTCGAAAAGTTCGTCTGCCGCTGTTCCATCAGGTCGATCAATCGCCCGGGAGTCGCGACCACGAGCTCGACCCCCGCACGAAGCGCCGCGATCTGCGGCCGCTCGCTCACTCCACCGTAAACCGTCGCCATCCGCAACGGCAGGTGCTTTGCATAAGCGCGCACGTTTTCCTCGATCTGCACGACCAGCTCGCGGGTCGGCGCAATCATCAGCGCGCGCATGCCCGGGCGCGGCTTCGCGCCGGCGATGAGCGAGAGGATTGGAAGAGTAAACGCGGCGGTTTTGCCAGTACCCGTCTGGGCGATCCCGATGACATCGCGGCCGGCGAGGATTTCGGGGATGGCGGCCGTCTGGATCGGCGTCGGTTCGGTGTAACCAGCGTCCTGGATGGCTTTGAAAATACGGTCGTCGAGACCAAGTGCGCGGAAGGGCATAGAACGCCGACTATCGGCCGGTTACGTGCGAAAGGCACGCGCCCATCTGCCCGGGAATTTCCGTGGCCGGACGGCGGTAAAGTATGCCCTCTACTCGTTAGGCGGCGAGCGAGTGGTCGTCGTCGTGCGTGAGGACATCGATCGCGTGCCGCAGCTCATCGACGTCAAACGGCTTCGAGAGCATGAGGTCGACGTGGAGATCCTCGTAGGCGTGCATGTTCTTCTCGTTCAGGTGGGCCGAGAGGACCGCGATCTTCCCGGGAAAATGATGCGCGCGCAGTTCGCGCACGAGCTGGAGACCGTTCACCTCCGGCATCTGGTGATCGGTAATGATGACGTCGAACGGCTGCTTGGCCGCGGCGATTTTTTGCAGCGCCTGGGCGCCGTTGCAGGCCGTGGTGATTTTGCAGGTGGGCCCGCAGAGCACGAGCGCAAGAAGTTGCGCGACCGCCGTCTCATCTTCTACCGCGAGGATCTTTTTGCTTTCCTTCATAGGCACGTTCGCAAAGAGCAGGAGCCGGGCCGCCGTCGGCCGCTTTTTTCCTCGGAAAATTTCTCCTCTGTCCGGCACGAATCCTTCTGCCTTCGAAGGGGTGCGCGTGCTCATAGCCGACGACGAAAGAGCCTTTGCCCGAACCCTCGCCGAGATGGTCCAACTCTCCGGTCACGAGGTGGTCGACGTCGTCCATTCCGGTCTCGCCGCGATCCGCGCTTATCGCCGCCACCGGCCGGAAGTGGTCCTGATGGATTTCGCGATGGCGCACCTGAATGGCCTGACCGCCTGCCGCCACATCCTCAGCGAGGACCCGGCCGGCTGTATTTTGTTCCTCTCCGGCTTGAGCGCACACGGACCGCTCGCTCCGTCCTCCTCCGGGGCGGTCGCGGTCCTGCAAAAGCCGATCGCTTTCGGCCTGCTCGAGCAGGTGCTGCGCGACGCCACGCAACGGGAACCGGAGGCGGCGGCGGAAACCTGTCCGGGCGCGCACGACACGCCGCGGTGCGCGGCTGCGCCCTAAGCCGATCTACTTGCGGAACCCTTTGTCCTGGGTGCTGCGCCGACGCGTTTTCTCCGATTGCACGCCGCTATCGGAATCGTAAAACCGATAGCTCATGACCCGGTCCCCCGGCCCGAGAACGACGCTGAGCTGCTGCACCTCGAGATCGAGCCCGCCGAACAATTCCCCGATCACCGGCAGGTAGCTAGCCGGCTCGGGCGGAACCGAGCGGAACCAGTCGATCTCGGTTCTCATCCCTTGGGTCGCGGCGAGGCGCGTGTCGGGCGGACCGAAGAGCGCGACGAGATCGGCCTCAGTCGTGACCCCGGGTTGGATCTGTTCGACCGCCGTGGGCCTGAGCACCCCGTCGAAAGAGGCACAACTCGTTAGGCAAAAAGTAAAGAGAGCCGCGAGCAGAATTCTGGTTTTCATGTTGGGCGTAAAGAGCGGGCGGTTCGCAGATTGCGCACAAAGAAAAGAAAAGAGCAACCAGCGAACGTCACGAAAACGCGCCCGAGGAATAGCGCTCGCGCCGCCCGCTGACGAGCGCTTAAATTTGCCGCGATGAAAACAGTGCCTCCCGCCCAAGCCACCGCGATCGACCGCTTTCGCGCCCTCCACGCGCACGGTTGTTTTCTTCTCCCCAATCCGTGGGACATCGGAACGGCGCAGGCGCTCGAGCAGCTGGGTTGCGTTGCGCTCGCCACCACCTCCGCGGGCTACGCGTTCAGCCGCGGCCGCGTCGATGGCGCGATCCCGTTCGGGGA